>NZ_JAUBSF010000028.1:0-67090 GCF_036704615.1 Microcoleus sp. K4-B3 | reverse complement strand
TTTTGACCTCTCTTTGGCTACTAAATTGCAAAATGCATTTCTACTAACTGTAGCACTATTTTATGAAATTGGTATTATCTGAGACTGTTTTTCTCTGCTGTTGCAACCGCGGCGCTGCCGACAAGTATTTAGACGGACATGATTTTACCCGCGGCGAATCAGGGTCGCGCCTGCACAAACGATGTCCACGCAGCCCAAAGCTAAAGAAAAGAGGGTAATAGAACAGAATTTGCTATGATACTATTTTCTAATGTCACTGCACGGCCTCGATCCTAGAACTCGCCGATTAATTTTTTTTTCCAACGCAGGACTCCCAACGACTATCGCAGTGTACCAACATTACTAAGGGAAATGCTATCTTAAATTCAGGAAAAAAAGATGTTTGCTAAAATAAACAATTTAAAAATTAGAAACAAGGTGCTGCTCGGATATCTAGCGCCAGCAGCTATATACTTAGGGTTTCCCGTAGTAGTTATTGCTACTACAAATCAGGTATTCAAAACTTTCCAAGAAACGGAAAGGGTACAGCAGGTAGTCGGAGAAACAACTAATATATCCCTAGGTGCTGAGCAAATGGTACGGGGGCTGCGCGGCTATTTAATTAATAATAAAAATCAGGAGTTTTTAACTGATTTTTACGCAGGTGCAGAGTTGGCTCGGCAGTCGGCGAATAATGTAGAGCCGACCGTTAAAGATCGGGAACAGAGAATGCGTTTGCACAGGATGCGAGAGCTAGTAAACCAATATTATGAGGGTTCTAACGAAGACATTGTTCGCTTATTGGAGCAAAATCAGACAGCGAAAGCCACCGCTGTATTTAATACAGGCAAGTACACAAATTTTGTGAATGACTTTTTGAAAGTGAACCGGGAATTTCGGGAAAAAGAATTAAATTTGATTAAGGAAAAAACGCAAATGACTAAGGAAGCTTTAAACTTTTTGGTATCGACGCTGGTGGTTGGTTCGGTGCTTTTAGTGCTGTTTGGTACGGGTCTAGCTTGGCTGATTTCATCAGGAATTGTTGGAACTATCGATCGCGCAATTAGTTCGATCGCCAGTTCTTCCACTGAGATTGCAGCAACAGTTGAAGAACAGGAACGCATGGCAAGCCACCAAGCAGCTTCAGTCAATCAAACTACTACGACGATGGACGAATTGGGCGCATCTTCTAGAGCGACTTCACAGCAGATAGAAACTGCCGCATCTCAAGCAATGCAAGCTTTAAGTTTAGCTGGCATAGGTACAAAATCTGTCGAAGAAACTTTAAAAGCAATGGCAACACTGAAAACTAAAGTGCAGGATATGCAAGGGCAAATTATGCAGTTGAGCGAGCAAGCCGATCGCATTGGCAATATCTCAACTTTAGTTAGCGATTTGGCAAATCAAACTAATATGTTAGCGCTAAATGCTGCGGTGGAAGCAGTACGGGCGGGCGAAAACGGCAAAGGGTTCGGCGTTGTGGCATCAGAAATTCGGAAACTTGCCGATCGCAGTAAAAAATCTGCCACGCAAATTAATCTGTTAGTTGCTGATATTCAGAAAGCGATTAATTCAACGGTAATGGTGACAGATGAAGGTACTAAAACTGTGGAAGCTGGGGTCAAGATTGCATCAGAAACCACTGCGGCATTTGCCGGAGTGGCTAATGCAATTAACAACGTGGTTTTGAGTTCTCAGCAAGTTTCGCTGAATGCCAAACAGCAAGCGCTCGCGATCGAACAGGTGGTGGAAGCGATGAACTCTCTCAACCAAGGAGCGGCACAAACGGCTTGCGGTATCGCTCAAACTAAAGTCGGCACTCAAAAATTGAATGAAGCTGCTTTAGATTTAAAAGCAGTTGTTTAGAATAGTTATCAGTTATGATAGTTTCAAAAAATAATGCAACTGTAGGCTAGCTCCCAACCCCAATACTCATTAGTCATTCCGAATTATTCAATTTTTTAATCTACAATCTAAAATGGTATGAGTCCTCAGTTATGATTTTAACACTTAAAAATTACTCTTGAATAATTCAAGCGATTGTTTTGGCGATCGCGATTCAGGATATAGTTGAAACCGTCAACTACCTCAACCTAGTAGCTCAGGAAACTGCCATCGGGATTTCTCAAGTAAAACTCGGCACCGAAAACCTAAATCAAGCAGCCTCAAATCTCACATCAGCAGTGTAGAATAAGCAAGATTAATTACCAATTCCCAATTACCCATTACCCATTACCCATTATCCATTACCCATTACAAATTTTTAAGGAGCGATACATTTTTCAAAAAAATTAAACACCGACTACTGCTGCTCCTAAATTTAAGTACCTTGATTCCAGTATCTCTTGTAGGCTGGTAGAGAATTTCATCTTTTGCAGCAGCACTGCAAACCTTAGCCTTGAGTCACCTTGGTGAAAGTGTCACTTCCTGCAGATGGCGAATTGTTAACAGTTTGGAAAATATGAGTGACGATATTTTGTTTTTCCGCCAATCTCCCTCTGTTCAAGAAATGATTAGAGCTAGAGAGGGGAATAAAGTAAACGGAGAGACTAATTTAACTTATTAAATTTGGGTCGAGCGAATGCAAATCATATTTTCATCAATGATCGAAGTCCAGCCAGAATGCAGTTGCGTTACATAGATGAGAAAGGTAACGAGCGAGTGCGCCTAGGTTCTGACGGCAAAAATATCAAAGCTATTCCAGATTCCCAACTGCAAACTCAAGCTCATAGGGGTTACTTTCACTTAACTATGAAGCTCTAAACAGCAGAAATTTACAACATATTCCACGTAAATGTGATACAATAAATTCAGTAGCTCAGCCCCAAAAAATGAAACCTTATCCTATCGAGTTCCGTGAAAAAATAGTTAAAGCATATCAACAAGGTGATACATCCATTCGGAAAATAGCTGCCCGATTTGATGTGAGTAAAGCTTTTGTCCAGAAACTATTGAAACAAAAACAAGCGACTGGTCATGTTCAACCCAAAAAACAAGGTGGAAGCCTTAAAAGTATGTTACACTCGCGCACAACTGAATTGATCCAGATGGTGGAAAAATATCCTCATAGCACCTTGTCAGAATATTGTGAATATTGGCTATCTACCCACAAGCAGTCTGTCAGCCCTAGTATGATGTGTCGCGAACTCAAAAAACAAAATTTGACGAAAAAAAAAAACAATACGCAGTAGTCAGCCTGCCGAGCGAACCAGTCCTAATTTTGAGGTGTTACTTATTGGGATTAGGTGAAAAACATCGAGCCGAACCGCCTCATATTTTTGGATGAAATGGGCATTTTGTTGGGGTTAACACGGACCCATGCACGTTCAAAATAGGGTAGTAGAGTCTCGGATTTAAAACTATTCTATCGGGGTGCAAAACTCACAGGTGTCCGAGCAAGATGGTTCATCAGGGGGCTGGGTTTGACAAAGCCTTCATCCACCAAGAGCCGAAAACGCCACACTGCCGTTGATACCTTCGGCTTAGTGCTGAGCGTGCTGGTCACAGCAGCAAGTGTTCCTGAACGTGAAGCGAGCAAACAGGTTCTCTCTTTCGGTCTACCATATGGGACAAAGGGTTTCACGGCTATATTTGATCGGGGTCGATCGAGGTGAAAGCGGCGATCAGTTTCTCACATCGGTGATGTGATAGCTTGGGATGGATGATTCAGGTGGTTTTACGACCGCAACAGACCCAAAGCTTTATTTTACTGAAAAAAAGATGGGTGGTTAAAAAACTTTTGGTTGGCTAAATTGGTATCGACGGTTGAGCAAGGATGATCGGCTCTATGATTCGGCTTATGGTCAGGCGATTAGCCTAAGTTGGTATTGTTTGCCACTTTTCATACAGCCTTTGAGAAACTTTGGGCATATCTTCTCACCAAACAGCCGAGCAAGCTGAGGCTATTGCCGCCGCAGCTCGCCAAGCTTTAAATATCGCGGAAGAAGGCACTCAAATGGTTGAGCAAACTCTCAATCAACTGCTGGGTTTGAGAGAAGCTGTGGTGGCAATTGCTCAGCAAAATTACTTACTTGATGACAGTACAAGTCAGTTGGCAATATCTCGACTTTAGCAAATTTTGTTAGCGATTTAGCCAGCCAGAGGAATATCCTGGCTCTCAACGCCGCCGTCGAAGCAGTCAGAGCCGGTGAGTACGGCAAAAGTTTGGCGGTAATAGCAAGCGAAATCCCCAAATTACCAGATGAAAGCCAAGAAGGGCGCAAAAGATTAATGGTATTATTCCAGAGATTAAACTTGCGATCGACTCGACTGTGAAAGCAACAGAAGAGGGACACACAACAGCCGCAGCAGGGGTGAGAACAGCACGAGATACGGCAGAAGCTTTTACGGGTGTTAGGGAAACTTGCAATCTGGTGTTTGCTAGCAACCAACAAATTTATTTTAATATTCAAGAGCAGGCGATCGCTATTTAGCAAGTAGGTGATGCCATGAATTCTCTCAACCAAGCCACATTTCAAACAGTCAGCGGCATTACTCAAGTCCAAATCGCCACTCAAAAACTTAACCAAGCTGCATTAAATCTCAAGTGTATAGTGTAATAAGGAAGTTCGGCAACGAGGGGTGTATGGGATTTAATGGATGTAACAGATTTAATGGATAGAAGGAAGAATTAGCGATTACCGATTACCGATGACCAGTTATCGATTACCCTTTACCGAAAGATATATATGATTGAAGATGAAGAACTCCGAGATGTATTTAAAATCGCTAGTCAAGAACACTTGCAGAAACTAGACGATGGATTTCTGTACTTGGAACAATACCCGGGTGACTCAGCTAAGTTAGAAGAATTGCTGCGGGAAACCCATTCTCTTAAAGGCGATGCTGGAATGCTGGGAGTAAAAGATGTAGCATCTTTAGCTCATCAAATAGAGCATATTTTGGGAGGTGTCAAGCGGGGAGAAACTCAACTAAATCTAGATATTAGCGATCGACTTTCGCAAGGTTTAGACGCCATGCGCAAACTCGTTGACGAAGCCGTCACAGGCCAAGATTCTGGCATCAATACATTTTACGTGCTCGCTAGCATGATGGGTGCTTCTAACAAGCCCCAGTTAGTCGCCCCGACAGCAGAGCGAGCATCTTCACAAGTACCGGAACAAGAATTAGTAAAAACGCAATTTACTCATTCGAAAACGCCGCCACCAGAAACAAACAGTGAAACTTCTTTCGCCACTGATTTATATAATAATTCCTCTTTGTTGACGCTACCATCCGAGCAAGAATTGCTGCGGCAAGCTCAAAACTTGCCTGCCACTTCTCGGCCTGCTGCATCGGCTTCTCAACCCACTGTTAACGATTCTTTTAGTTCGTCTTACCGCATCGAAACAATTCGCGTTGCTACCCAAAATTTAGACGATTTAATGACTCAAGCAGGGGAACTTACTGTTACCAAAACTCGGCTAGCACACCGACTTGCTGCTCTCGAAAAGCTGACCACTTTGTGGGAAGATTGGAGCCGAGAAGCTTTGAAAAATCGGTTGGCTCTTAATCAGATAGAAGCTGAGGAAACTAAGTTTCAACAAAACGCGGTCGTCATGCAGTTACATAGTTATTGCCAGCGGACTGAAGAACATTTAGAACGTCTGGGAACTCTAGTAAATCACTTGAACAATCGAGTTGATGAAGATACTGCCAGACTCGAATTAATTGCTGAGGAATTAGGCTCAGGAATTCGCACTCTCAGACTGCTGCCTTTGTCTACTATTTTTAATCTATTTCCCCGCTCGGTTAGAGACTTGGCGAAGCGGGAAGGAAAAGAAGTTGAATTAGTCATCGAAGGTGGAGAAATTCTAGTTGATAAACGCATTTTAGAAGAAATGAAAGACCCTTTGATGCACATGATTCGGAATGCTATCGACCACGGCATCGAGACTGCCGCTGAACGCGAAAAGCTCGGCAAACCTCCCGCCGGAACTCTCCGAATTAAAGGCTACCATACTGCTAGTAATATTATCATTGAAGTTGCTGATGATGGCCAGGGGCTGAATCTCGATCGCATTAAACAAACTGCTCTCAAACGCAACATCTGCACGCCGGAAGCACTCGCTATCATGACAGAAAGCCAAATTCACTCCCTGATTTTTTCTCCTGGTTTTTCCACCAGAACATTTGTTACTGAAATCTCGGGTCGGGGAGTGGGTTTAGATGTAGTTAGGACGAATGTTGAAGCACTAAAAGGCAGCATTCAAGTTGAATCTGTCTCAGGAAAAGGATGCATCTTACGGCTCCTACTCAGCACGTCTATAGCTACTGCCAATGTATTAATTGTTGCGGTTGAAAATCTTGCTTACGCGCTGCCCATTGATTTTGTGGAAACGGCAAAGATGGTTGCTTGTTCTGATGTTTTTACCGTGGAAGGTAAGGCAACTATACTTGCAGATGGTCAGCCCCTATCAGTTGCTTATTTGGCAGATTTACTAGAATTAAACAAGAGAGAATGGCTGCCGAAAAATCGGGAGTGGACACAGGAAAGCTGGAGAGATTTCAACAGAAAAGTAGAGGGAGAATGCCTGAATTCAAATTCTCCGAAAATGTCTTGTATTGTTCTGAAAGTTGGGGAGGAAAGATTGGGATTATTTATAGATGCTTTGATTGAGGCACAGGATGTGGTGATTAAACCCCAAAGTCAATTGCTGAAACGGGTGCGAAATGTTTTAGGTGCAACGATTCTCGGGACGGGGGAAGTTTGTATGGTACTCAATCCCCACGATTTGATAAAATCTGTACGCCAGCAAGTTTCGTCGCGTGGGGTTTCTGCAGCGCGATCGCCCATTGAGACGGTCAGCCGAAAACAAGTTATACTTTTAGCAGAAGACTCGATCGCTACCCGCACTCAAGAAAAGCGCATCCTGGAAGGCGCGGGTTACGAGGTTGTGACAGCGGTAGACGGATTAGATGCTTTCCATAAATTAAAAACTCGCTACTTTGATGCAGTGATTTCTGACGTGCAAATGCCAAATTTAGACGGTTTGGCGCTGACTGTTAAGATTCGAGAGCAAAAAGAATACAGTGAGTTGCCGATAATTTTAGTGACATCTTTGGCGTCGGATGAAGATAGAAAAAGAGGGGCTGATGCCGGGGCAAATGCTTATATTCCTAAAGGTACGTTCAATCAAGATGTGCTAGTAGAGACACTAAAAAGGTTAGTTTAGCCATTAGTCATTAGTCATTAGTCATTAGTCATTAGTTATTAGCCATTTGTTATTGACTACCCATTAGCAATGCCCAAAGCCCAGTCTCCAGTGCACAATTCCCAGTGTATCGAGTCCCAATTTCCCATTCCCAATTTACCAACAAACTGATGTTATCGCCCATTAAATTATTGTTAGTTGAAGATTCTCCAGTAGTTACGATCGTCCTCAAACGAATTTTTGATTCCTCGCCCGAAATCCAAGTTGTAGGAACCGCTTCCAACGGATTAAAAGCACTGGAATTAATACCTAAACTTCACCCAGAAGTAATCTGTACTGATTTGAACATGGCACCAATGAATGGGTTAGAATTCACGAAAGAAGTAATGAAGAAATATCCGCTACCAATTTTAGTAATTAGTGCTTCAGTGCAAGCGGATGATACTCAAAATGTATTTCAAGTGTTAAATGCTGGTGCGTTGGATGTTTTTCCGAAACCGATTGGCGGCTCGGTATCAGATTACGCTCGCATGGCCAATCAATTAATAGCTAAAATTAAAATACTCTCAGGAGTTAAAGTATTTACACGGCATCAAAGAATGGTGCAAAAAGAAGATAATAACAAAATTGTAAAAATTAACCAAGTACCAGTTTCTAATTACAAATTTTCCAACGAAAATGTTAAATCTCCAACTATTAAAGTCTTGGCTATAGGGGCTTCGACAGGGGGGCCTCAAGCACTGTACGCGATTATTTCTAAGCTTCCGGCTAATTTTCCAGTGCCTGTAATTTGCGTTCAGCACATCAGTGAAGGTTTTTTGAAAGGATTAGTTGATTGGCTGGGTTGTGAATCTAAACTGCCGGTAAAAATAGCGGGTTTGGGGGAATTACCGCAAGCTGGTATTGTTTACTTTCCGCCAGAAAAACGTCATTTAGAATTGGATTCTCAAGGGCGATTTATTTATTCTCAATCTGAACACGTCGCGGGACACTGCCCCTCAATAACGGTAACATTTAAGTCAGTTGCTAAAGTTTACGGTCGGGCGGCGGCGGGAGTTTTGCTGACAGGAATGGGTAGAGATGGTGCTGAGGGAATGTTGGCGATCGCCCAACTCGGCGGCTTGACAATTGCTCAAGATGAAGCTAGTTGCGTTGTTTTCGGAATGCCGAAAGAAGCGATCGCCCTCTGTGCGGCTCAATATATTCTACCTGTCAGCGCGATCGCTCCTCTACTCCTGGCCAAATTAAAAATTTAGGACTGACTCCCCAAATAGTGCAGAATACCCCGCCCCCCGACTGGTTAAAGAAGTCGGGGTTCTAAAGGACGATCGCAACTTTTTAGTTCATTAATTACTCAAAACTGAACTTTTTTTTCTAAGTCTGATTATTTGATTTTGATAAACTTACCAATTACCTCGCGCAATTTATCAGCATCAAACGGCTTAGTTAAATACTCGGTTGCTCCCGCCAAACGCCCCTGTACCTTATCAAAGGCTCCATCTCGCGCTGTCAGCATTACGATCGGCAAATTCTGAAACTGAGGCAAGCTGCGCACTGTGCGGCAGAGTTCCAATCCGTCAATCCCAGGCATCGAAACATCGAGCAACAAAACCGAAATTTGTTCGTGATAAATCGTTGACAAAGCATCCACTGCATTGTCGGTTACGAGAACTCGAAACTCTTTGCTTAAAGCCTGTTTAACAAGTCCTTGCATCACGACGCTATCATCAACTGCCAAAATAGTTGGTACTTGACTATTACTTGCACACATATTTTTCTCCCTGTTTATTTATAGTTCTTGAAAATACAAAACATAATTCCCCCCGTCATTTTTTGAGAGTTGCCTCTGGGTAATAATTGCCAACCCCGTTGGAGCGTTAGTAGAAACCTTACCCCTTTTTTTTTACCTAAAACTCGAAAAAAGGGATTGGGAGAGTGGTCGATCGGGGATTACAACAGTTGCCAAATGTGCATCCCAGCCCATAAACCCTAGACGGTCGAGTTTGACCAACTATTGTTACAAATTTTAACATATTAGCAATCTTTTGTAGTTCATCTCTTAAGTGTAGTTGAACTGCAGGCTGCGGCACAGCTCGGTAAAGGACACTGGTATTGTGGCATAAGCCCATGATTTAAATCTACCAGCAAGCCAGCTACCTACGATTAGACAAGTCTGTTAAAATACAATTAAACTGATTAAAAAATTCTAGATAAGCAATCGCCATATATTTTGGAAAGCTGCTTCCTCCCAACAGAGGCTCTTAGATTTAGAGAGCCGGAGGTATTCAAAAGCAGAGTTAACTGGAAGTATAATTGATACAGTCTTAGATCTGGGGCGCTCTAACTCCCATAACTTAAAAGTTTCCCTGTCAGTCAACAGGTTAGTCTGAGTTCGGCGCAAGCAGCCTGCGCGGGACTTGCGCCCACATTCTCCCAGCACAAAATTCATAGCTTGTTTTTCAAGGGAAGTATTGAGAAGGGCGGTTGCCACCAACTAGACGGGCAGTTACAAATGATAAAAGCACCCTTGCCTCTTGGTAAAAAAAGTGTTCAAGCTCCATAACATCGACTTGTATCAGCTTCTTGGCTCTGATCCAGAGGTTTGCTTGGACAATTTGGTCGGTTTGGCAGCTCATATCAGCCGAACTCCTATTGCTTTCTTGAGCTTGATTGACGGTAACCGCCACTGGTTGAAGTCGCAGTTAGGTCTCGATCGAACTTTGGCCGATAGTTACCTGAATTTTTGCGCGAGCGCGCTCGACCGCACTCCCGAAGAGTTCGCCGTCGGCTCAAACTCAAACTCGGAATTTGACCGGACAATTCCCCTGCAAAAACCGCCAGTTGCTCCCGAATCTGCGATCGAACCCCCTACAAATTCCTTTAAGGAACCGCCCGCCGCCATTGTCCGAGACGCTTCCACAGACGTGGGATTTGCCGAGCATCCGCTGACCTTTTCCTACCCCTTCGTGAAATTTTACGCCGGAATCCCAGTCGTAACCTCAGATGGGCAGACGCTGGGAGTGCTATCCGTCATGGACTCCGTACCGAGAGACTTGACAAAAGAAACCATAGAAGCAATAGAAGCTTTGAGTCGGCAAGTTGCGAGTTTGGTGGAGCTGCGCTGGCAATTAGTCAAAGCCCAGAAACAGTTGCCAGAAGTAGAAGATATCACCTCTGAGAGTCAGCAAATCTCGCAGTTAGTTCGTGGCTCGAACCGATCCAGCTTCTGTGCCGTACAGACGCCACAGAGCGGCACCAGAATATACCGAACAAAAAAGCTCCCGACGCTCGGGGGAACCGGCAAATCTCAATATTTGTGGGAAACTTCAGCAGGCATCGGGCGCTATCCTGATACCAAAAAAATCCGAGAAATCGTTGCCCGATCCCGGGACACCTCCCAGGGCCAACTAAGGGCAGCCTCGCTACAAGATCCATCGCGCTTGGGAGCCCTGCAAGCTAAAGTAGGTGCAGCCCTCGGACAAGGCGGGAAACTATCGGCTATCCTCAACCGCTGCACCGAGGCAATGGTAGAGTACCTCGACGCCACAGCGGCGAGCATCTGGACGTTCAACCCGCAGACAGAGCGGTTAGAATTGCAGGCCAATTCAGGACTCAGCAGCGAAGAGTGGGCAGGGGAAAGAGAAGATTGGGTGCAAGCAGAACCGGGAAAACTCCAAACGGCTCCTGTGTGCTTACTGTCGAACCCGTCTCTCTGCGCCATTGCCTATCCGCTGATTGTCGAAGAGCGGCTGGTGGGAGTGATGGTTCTGTGCAGTAGCGCTTTGGCAAGCGATGGAGCGCTAGAAGTTCTGGGCTGCGTGGCTAACGCCATCGCCGTGGCGATCGATCGCGTCACCGCCCGAGAAGAATTGTTGAGCAGGCGGGAAGGCTTGCTGTTGGGCCTCGCCAGCCAGATGCGGAATTCCCTCGACCTCGACAAAATTTTAGATACGGCTGTCAACGAAATTCGCAGCTTGTTGCAGGTTGACCAGTGCTACTTTTTGTGGTACTCAATCTCGCGAGACGGGGAGCCAAGCTTTGCGATCACCCACGAGGCGGCAAATCCCGAACTCAAAGAGCGGCTCACAGAATACCCGATCGAACAAGTAACGCTGCTGGCCGAGAAAATTAGCCACCGCCAAACGCTCCGGATCGGCGACGCGGCAACAGCACTCTGCATAGAACCGCCCACGCGAGTTTTTTTGACCAGTCTCGGGATTGTTTCTAACCTGCTGCTGCCGCTCAAGACTCGCTCCGGTCAAATGGGTGCTGTAGTTTGCAACCATTACAGCAGCAGCCGTTCCTGGGCGACGAGCGAAGTGGAATTGCTGCAAGCGGTGGTGGATCAACTGGCGATCGCGATCGACCAAGCCGAACTTTACGCCCAAACCCGGGCGGCAGCCTTAGCCGCTCAAACTCAAGCCCGCCAACTGACGGAAACTTTGCAAACTCTGCAGCAGAAAGAAGCTCAGCTCATCCAAAACGAAAAAATGTCCTCTCTCGGTCAAATGGTCGCCGGCGTCGCCCACGAAATTAACAATCCGGTTAATTTTATTTACGGCAACTTGACTTATTGCAAGCAGTACATAAAAAATCTGCTGGATTTGCTGCACTTGTATCAAAAGCACTACCCCGAGCCTTGCCACGAAATTCTCCACAAAAACGAAGAAATCGATGTTGATTTCATAGTTCCGGATTTGCTGAAAATTCTGTCTTCAATAGA
This sequence comes from Microcoleus sp. K4-B3, assembly GCF_036704615.1. Lineage (NCBI taxonomy): Bacteria > Bacillati > Cyanobacteriota > Cyanophyceae > Oscillatoriales > Microcoleaceae > Microcoleus > Microcoleus sp. K4-B3. The sequence continues at coordinate 55,234 of NZ_JAUBSF010000028.1, read as the reverse complement.
GATGGGAACCAAACGCATCAGCAAAATTGTCCTGTCTCTGCGGAACTTCGCGCGCCTTAACGAAGCCGAGATGAAGCCGGTGGACATTCACGAAGGGATTGACAGCACGCTGCTGATTTTGCAGAGCCGCTTGAAGTCAAACGGGCTAATACCGGGAATTGAGGTAATTAAAGACTACGGCGACTTCCCGAAGGTAGAGTGCTATCCCGGACAGCTCAACCAAGTATTTATGAATATTTTGGGGAATGCGATCGACTCTTTGGAAAATCAGCCCGCACCCAAGACGATCAAAATCTCGACGGCGTTGGTGGATCGAGACTCGGAGGCTGGTGAGTCAGGAAAGTCGATCGGTCAAGTTGTGGTGATTCGGATTCAAGACAGCGGGCCGGGATTGGTTGAAAAAGCTAAATGCCACTTGTTTGACCCTTTCTTTACCACTAAACCTGTGGGCAAGGGTACGGGGCTCGGCTTGTCTATCAGCTACCAGATTGTGGTGGAAAAACACGGAGGCAGCTTGAAGTGTATCTCGGAACCTGGACAGGGAGCGGAGTTCTGGATTGAAATCCCGGTAGCTCGCCCCCCTAAGATCGAAGAATAAACCTGCTGGCGATCGGCTTCAAAAACATTTTTTAAATTTTATTGTCAAAATGCTTGACAGATTGCTGTGTTTGAATGTTAAGATAGTGAAGGTTAAGACGTTGGGGCGTCGCCAAGTGGTAAGGCAGCTGGTTTTGGTCCAGCCATTCAGAGGTTCGAATCCTTTCGCCCCAGTTAAATTGTGTCCGGTGCACTCGATTATCTCATAATTGTTTTGCCTCTGGGCTTTGCAGGGGAGAGAGGACGGAAGTTCGATCGTCCGGCTTGCACTGGGGTATCCTTCGGATCGAACCGGATTTGACATCAGATGAGTCCTAATACGAACAGACTCCATCGGCCCTACTCGATAAGCTGTTGTACATTTAAATTGTATATTTGAATTCCCTATTGTCCACCCCTAGAACCTTCTCCCCCTAGAACATAACAGACAATCTAGATGTGCAACAGCTTAATTGCTGGGCCCGCGAGCATTTAGCCGATCGAAAACGTATCGGGAAATTGCCGGAAATGCTGTTTCGTCCTTGGCATAAGCGGGATCGTCTGCGAAAACGACTAAGATATAAATCGCGCGATCGTCTAAAGTTCTGACAAATGCCGCTTCGCTGCGGGATTTGGAAGTATAGCCCACTTTGGAACCAAAATAAATATTAGTTGGTAAAGATTCGCCGAGAAATCCTTGTATTGAGTTGCTAGGGTCATTTTTCCAGGCTTTGGGGTCTAAATCTCTCGTCAACAAGTAAGCCATTTTGCGGCTGGCGACGCTAGAAACCGCTTGTCTAGTATATATTTCATATATCAATCTGGCGGCTTGGTCGGTAGTTACTTGATTGCGAATCGGCTGGGAAGCATCGCCCCGCAATTGCAAGTCGCGACCGATTGGACCTTCTTGCCTCAAATAGTATATGGGATAATTTTTGGTGCTTATACGAATATCATTGTAGCCTGCTGACTGGAAAAATGTGTTAATTTGAGTACGCTTTTTCAGCCAGGTTTGCAATTCTTCTCCTGCGAGCCTGTAGCCGGATTTTGTATCTGTGATTTTGTCTAAAATCCTGCTTGCTGCATCGTTGTTGGAGACGCGAATCATTTGTTCTAGGTCGTCTTTAAAGGCAGATTCTCTTTGCGTAATGATGCCTTTTTCGATGGCTGAGTAAAAAGCTGCCATCCAAAATAACTTGGCAACGCTAGCGGGAAATCGGAGAGTTTGATTTTGATATCCGGCAAAGGTGTGAGTTTTGGAATTGCTGACATCAAATAAGGTAATTGATAGGGGTTCGGCGGGTAGTCCTTTGCTGGTTGCAATCTTCACAGATTCATCAACAATCTCTTGCAATTCTTGAGAGTAAACTGGATTGGGAGGTGTTTTGATGTTGTAGCTGAAGGTAGGCTCGCTTTGACGAGCGGCTAAATTTTCCGATGGTTCAATTGTCGGAGGCGAGAGTGTTTCTTGAGGCGAGACGGCCTGTTGAGCCAAGATGACTGGCGGTTCTGGGGGACGGCGAGTTCTGAAGGGCATTGTGACGAGCCAAAAGAACGCGATCGCCCCGGCGATTAAACACAAAATGTTACGGTATTTTAGCCGAGAAAATTTCGTCCTCACTCGACGACGAGATGGCACTGGGCCTTCGCTGCTTTGGCGTCGGCGTCCGACTGGGCGCTGGCTGCTTTGGGGTCGGGATTGGATTAGACCTGTTGCATGAATCTTTGCTCGATCGGTCAACCGCAGATACCAGGCAGATGAACGCAGATTAACCCAGATAATTTCAAGAATTGAGAGCGACTTTTGCAAGAGGTCTATGGGGCGTCGGGTCTGGATTGGGCGACGAGATGGGACTCGGCGCTCGGTGCTTTGGCGTCGGGACTGGACTGGACGCTCGCTGCTTTGGCGTCGGGACTCGATTGGGCGTTGGGGCCCGATGGGGCGGCGTCGGCGTTCTACTTGCATTACAGTTTTGTGCTATCAAACTCGCACGATCAGTTTATAATAGGGCGGCATCTAAATGACAAGTGTATCGATCTAGCCCGCTGTTGCCAATTTTATCTGTCTACTAGGCTGCTTGAGACTTCTAGTAATTGTAAAATTTTCAGGATAGCACTGAGTTGAAGCAAAATCCTTTGAAAAACATGAGAAATTTTTGGAGTCTGGCTGTTTTGGGATTTGCGATCGTCGGCGTGAATAATTATTTGATACCTGATGTTTGGGCATTTCAGTCTCAATCTACTACAGGATATGTTGTGGAGCAACAAACAGCAGGACAGGGCGCGGATGTAGCGTTTTCCTTGACGGGAGAAAGCGAAAATCTGGAAGTAACAAACAAGCAAACTGTTTCCAGTTTTCCGAGTATGTTTTGGGACTTCAACAATTTAGCGAAAATTTCCTATTCCGAATTGCTGGAGGTACTGGTGAGACGACCAGAGTCAAATAATACGGAGATAGAAACCGCTGCACAACCCGAAGACATAGCACGTTTTGAACAGGTTGTACAGTATGCAAAACAACAAAATTTGCACGATCGCTCTATGGGAGAAATCGTCCAGGCGATCGCCGATAATTTCCAAGGATTGCCCTACGCCGAGGGTTTGCTGGACACATCCGGGGAAGAAAAGTTGATTATAACTTTGAATAAATTTGATTGCGTTTTGTTTGTAGAAACCGTTTTGGCGATCGCCAGGGGCGTAGCAGTACAAGATTACGACTATCAAAATTTTGTCAATCGCATAGAAGAACAGCGGTATTTAAACGGTAAAATCAACGGTTATTGCAGCAGATTGCACTATTTTTCCGAATGGATTAACGAAAATCAAAAACGGCAAACAGTGGAAAATATCACCGCTGAATTAGGCGGAGTGCCCATGAATAAAACACTAAATTTCATGAGCCAGCACCGCAGCATTTACCCACAAATGGTCAAAGACGAAACGACTTATCAGTGCATAGTCAGCCAAGAAGCAGACTTAGCGAAAACTACTGTTAATTACATCCCGACAAATCAGATAAAAAGTGTTTATTCTCAGTTAAAACCAGGGGATATTGTAGCGGTAGCCACAGATGTTAAAGGATTGGATGTCACGCACACAGGTTTAGTCTACCGCAATGCTGACGGCAATATTGGTTTAATTCACGCTTCGCCGGCTGGGGAGGTGAGGGTTGCTTACGACTTGCAGAGATATATTAGGAGAGTCGAAAGTGCGATCGGCATAGTAGTCGCTAGGGCAAAAACACCTAATTAAATTGGTTTGTACTCCTAGGGTGCGACAGCTTGCATTATTTTAGCTGAAAATTTAAAACTTCTGTGCTGACGCACCCTACAAACTAAAGAAAGCGGGTTTTTTGCCGAATTTACGGGTTGCCACGAAGTATTTTTGTAAAAAAACCCGGTTTCTGGGCCCCCATGCGTAAGCCTCAAATCAATTGACAATTTCGCTGCGAGATACCTTACTACTTCTAGCAGGATTTGAGGTTAATTCGGGCGGCGAAACTTGAACACTTCCCCACTCATTCAAAAAGCTTTTCAGCAAAACCTCTTGCTGAGTGCGAAATGTCTCGACATTTGCCCCGCGATTCATAATCACAAACCACACTGTTTCTTGTTTTTGAGTTGGCAGCGCTCCGCCCAAAGCGCTAACATTATCCAACGTGCCAGATTTGACTACTGCTAATTTGGGAAGCGGCCGTTCTGACAGTATTCCTTTATCTTTCCCAACTACAGTTAAGACATCAGCAACTGTCATGCTGTAAGGTTCAAGATAGCGTTCTAAAGCGATAAACAACGCGCAAGCAGCCCGGGGAGAAATGAGATTTTCTTCGCTCAATCCCGAACCGTTGACGAGTTGAATTTCAGCAGGAGGAACTCCGGTTGCTGCTGCCGCTTTTTTCGCGACTGTTTTGGCACCGCCGACAGTATCAGCTAGCATATCTGCCATGAGATTGTTGCTGTACTGATTCATTTTTTTGATCAGTTCGGCGAGGGGCAAAGAATAATGTTTGACTAAAGGCTGCACGCCGTTGGGAGGTGCTGGCAAAACTTTGACAGTCCCCTCAATTGCTATTTGGGGTTTCGGCGTATTTGGAGGTAGTGTTTGATACTGGGCGGCGGCTTCGCTGGGCCAGATTTGACTGTTCAATCCTTGTTTGAGCAATTCTCCCGACTTGAGGGGCTCAAGTTCAAAATTCATGTAAAACTTATCGACAATTATCAAACTGCCAGTGACTCGCTTGATGCCTTTTTGATTTAAGGCGTTACCGAGGGCGATCGCCTCTTCCCAAACAAACAACGGATCGGCGCTTCCCTGAACAATTAAATCGCCTTTTAATACGCCGTTTTCAATTTTTCCTGTTGTACCAATTAAGGTAATAAATTGATGTTCCGGCCCGAATTGTTGCAGCGCTACAAGAGATGTTGCTACTTTGGTAATAGAAGCGGCTGACAGAGGAACTGTACCTTGATGATTGGCTAGCAAAGTATTGCTAGATTGCATCCATATCCCTTGGTCTTCTTTGGCATAACCTTGTGCTGTCAACCCGTTGAGATATTGCTGGATTTTGGTATTTGTGGGGGTTTCGGGATTGTTAACAGAGACTATTAAGGGCTGAGGCTGACTTGGTTTAACAGGCGGCGGGGAAGATTCAGCTACAGGAGAGGGAGATGCAAGTTGGGGCGATCCAGTAGCGGCGCATCCGGCAATAATTGTGAGAAGGGCGATCGAACTCGCAGCAGTCAAGTAGCGGTTTTTCAGCATTACTTTAATTTTTTTCATCAAATGTACGATCGTCTGTTCGGCACGCCCGATGGAAATTTTAGCACTAGCCCGCGCGTTTTGGAGCATCCGCATCTGCCTCACCAGAATTGCGAACCGCTGACATTAGCTATCTTCTTCTCCATCTTTCTTCGCGCTCTACCCTACGGGAACGGCTGCGCCGAACGCGTCTTCGTGGTTGGTTAAATAGAAATTGTTTAAATACTGCGGGATTTTATAACAATAGTCCGGACTGTTTTTAGTTCGTAGTCTTAAACCCACGATTTGCCGTTGGTAGCGAACTTGCAGAATCGCCTTGAAACCCTTATTCTATCGTTGGCAATCACAAACTTTCCGAAGTATTTTTATACCATTTCCCAAAAACAATGCAACTCTAGCCAAGCTCCCAACCCTTATCTTATAAGCCATTCCCCAATCTAAAATCTAAAATCTAAAATAGTATGATCTTCAGCGCCTGGGGTGAAGGCCCCAGGCCGATCGCTCGCAAATTCTCGATAAACTGGTTTATCCAGCCATACTCCCTATACTCAGCGGCACCATTTCGCCGTGCATCGTCAAGCCTAATAACATCGGCCCGCCCGGTCGGATCAACTCTCCTGTAAGCGCGCAGCGTTCCTCCTGCTGTGCTGTGGCATTAATGCTGGCTCGAATATCCGATCGAGAAAACATCTGGCGATACTCTCCAGACTTTTGCTGCACGTAATTCCAGAGCAAATCTCGAATCAAAGCTTGATAGCCTTGATTGCCCGCGAGTTCTTTGAGTCTCTCTTTGAGCTCTCTTTCCAGTCGAATGCTGGTGACTTCCATTTCGGTGGTTGAGGTTCTAGGTAGGGTATGCATAATTTTTCTCCGTGACGGGTGGACATATGTGTAATATCAGTGTAGTATGTTTAAAGCTAGATTTAAAGGTCTCTTACCACTTTCTGCCGACTTTGAAATTTCTCCCCACTTACTCCACCTATCAACTGAAGTGCGATCGCCCCAAGGGTCGCTCCGAGTCGTTACGGCACGTCTTTAGGACGGGTTTTGCGACTGTCGCAGCGACCTCGCGGGCGGGCCGGGGCTCAATTAAACCCGGTTATAGTGGATTAGGACAAATTGCAGAAATTAATTACAACGAGGTAGACCGGGACGGTCTGCAAGTGGCACAGCCACATCGAGATACGCGAAGCGGGAGGTACAGCTAAACGACTGTACCAACACAGGATGAAAATTTGCCTTTAGCAGTTTTTCTAGCCCCCGCTTCTAAGTAAGAGAAGCGGGGGCATTTGATTGGATATTTGAAAAATTCGATCGCCTTGGGGAACTGGCAAAAAACCAGATGTAGCCAATGCTGATGAAGCACCCAAAATTCAAAATCCCAAATCTAAAATCCCAAATCTAAAATCCCAAATTGATGAGGAGGAGCAAGCCGTGACCGTAGTAACTGATGTATTGAGGCAATCTGTGGTGGTATTTTCTCAGAATTACCTACCAATGAGCCGTGTCAACATCAAACGGGCGATCGTACTTTTGGTAACAGGCAAGGCTGAACCTCTGGATTTTAGCATTGGCAAGGGCTGGCTGGTACGATCGCCCAGCAGCAGCATCCACGTACCCGAACAAATCCGCTTGACTTTTGGCAACAGGGAACGCCTGTGGAAAGTGCCCCCGGTCAATCGGCGGGAAGTTCTGCGCCGCGACGCTCATTCTTGCCAATACTGCGGTAGCAACCGGCATTTGACGCTGGATCACGTGATGCCTCGATCGAAGGGCGGCCCGCATACTTGGGACAACGTGGTGACTGCTTGCGAACGGTGCAACTCTCGTAAGGGCGATCGAACTCCCGTAGAAGCCGGAATGTCTCTGCGAACTAAGCCGAAGGCCCCCATACACCCCACTGTTGCTTTTGCCGAACTGTTTTGGCACGAATACCAAATTGGGGAATAGGGCATGGGGCATGGGGCGTCGGACATAGTTACTTGTTAGTGGTTACTTGTTAGTGGTTTTTCTAATAACAAATAACAAGTAACAAATAACAAGTAACAAATAACAAGTAACAAATAACAAATTTTCAATTCCAAATTTAGGGCTGTCAATATGCTGAAGTTGACTTACACTGAAACGGGCTTTAACCTGGAGCGTTTGGCTCAATCTCCCGAACAGTTAGTGGCGCTGCGAGTTGTGCTGGCTATGCGAGTTGGTCAAAGCATCAGCGTCGAACCGAGCACTGCGGCATTTTTGCTGCCCGCGAATTTGCCCGCGCTGTCTCTGTTAGAATCTGAGGCCCGCCGAAACGACAATGATGCGATCGAGCTTTGTGTTGCTGATGCTGACTTTGTAGAAGTGACTCTGCGCGGTACGTGGATTTCTGACGCGTCTGAGGGGGCTGACGGCGTGTTTGCGACTGTTTTGGGCGATCGGGCAGAGCTCTTGCTGCTCAAACTCTGGCTCGAAACTCAGGCTGCTGCGGAGGTTGTCGGGGAAGTCGGCGATTGATATCGGATGTGGAACAAGCAAGAGGGAACAAGCAAGAGGGAACAAGCAAGAAGGAAATATTTTCGGCGTTGCATAATGGTGCTATGAATTGAAGTCAAATCTGATGCAATGTCCTGAATGCTGTTCCCAACACATCCCTAAGAAAGGTAAGATCCGAGGTAAACACTCATCACATTTGTGTAGATTGCGGTTGTCAGTTTATTGATGTTGAAACAGCCCCCCAAAAATATTCCGATGAGCTCAAAGCTCCGTAGTCTGAAAATGGGCGTTGCTGATTCACGGTATGAATCAACTTTTCGCTTGATGTTACAAAACTCACCCTTCGAGGGCCCATAGCAATTGGGAAATCTGGAATTCCTACCTGTATTCAGCAACGCCAAATTAGGGCTTTTGGGGTGCAACCAATAGGTAAAGTATCATGGAACTTTAAAGCTTACTATAGAAAAGATCACTAGCCAAGCAAACACAAAAAAATGTATGTCTCAAGGCAAAAAACTCTTCCGTGAAGAAGCGCTTGAGCGCCTTTCCTCACCCGAACAACTCGACAAACTAATGCGGGTAGTCAGCCCCCAAACTTGGTTGCCTTTGGTTTCGATGGGCTGTTTAATTGTTGGGGCTGGCGTTTGGAGTGTAGTTGGGCGCATTCCTCTCAACGTTACCGGTGCTGGCGTATTGATTCGTCCCCGTCATGTGGTACAATTTCAAGCGCCTAAGGAAGGTCAAATATTAAACATAAATGTTAAGGCGGGAGATAGAGTTAAGCAAGGGCAGGTACTCGCTACGATCGATCAGTCTCAACTTCAAAAAGAACTAGACTTACAGAAAGCCAAGTTAGCCCAACTGCAACAGCAGAATCAAAGTACCTTAACTCTGCAAAAGCAGCAGATAGCGCTACAATTAAGAACGCTCGAGCAACAGCAGAAAGACTTAGAAGAAAGTTTTCGTCGCGAGTCCCTCGCACCAATGCTGCGAGAAGAAACGCTCACAGCACTAGAGCAAAAACGCTTTCGTCTGGAAGAAAGTGTGCGCCGAGAGCAAGTTACGCCTGTGCTGCGCCAACAAACTCTCACCGCACTTGCACAAAAGCGTAAAAGTCTGGAGGAAAGTGTGCGCCGAGAGCAAGTTACGCCACTGCTGCGCCAACAAACACTCGCAGCGCTGGCAGAAAAACGCAAAAGTCTTATGCAGCGAAAGCAACAAATTAGCAAGTTACTGCAAACTTTGCAACAGCGGGTAGAAAGTCGTCGTGGTTTGTTTGAAGAAAAAATCGTCAGTCAGGATGTGCTGTTGCAGTCGGAACAGGAATTGTTGAACTCGCAGACGCAAGTGTCGGATATCGACACGCAACTTAAGGAACTTGATGTTCAGAAAACCAATACCGAACGGGAATATCTCCAAAATCTCAATAAAGTTGATGACATCAAGAATGCTCTTAAAGAAATTGATGTTCAAGTTATCAATACAGAACGGGAATACCAGCAAAACTTAAATAAAATTGACGAATTCAAAACCAACTTACAAGAAATCCAAGTCCAAAAAACTAATGCCGAGCGCGAATACCTACAAGCTCAAAATAGAATTGACGAATTCCAAACCAAAATCAAGGAAATCGAATCCCAAAAAGGTCAACTGGTTCAACAAGACGTAGAAAAGTCCATTGACAAAACCAATCAAACCCAAGTAATAAAAGACAAGATTTCTCAATTAGAAGTGCAATTGACTCAGTCAAGTCAAGTTATCAGCAAACATGATGGGTATGTTTTAGACACCAGCGTTATTCCGGGTCAAATTGTTGGCGCTGGCACTCGTTTGGGAATAATTGAAGCTGAAGATTCTCATGTCAAACTGGAAAGTATTGTTTATTTTGCGGATAAAGATGGTAAACAAATTAAACAAGGTATGAATGTACAAGTTACCCCCAGCGTTGTCAAGCGCGAGCGCTACGGTGGTATTGTTGGGGTAGTAACGAAGGTTTCTCCTTTTTCGGTGACAACTCAGGAAATTGCTGCAATTGTTGGCAATGAAGAGTTAGCGAAAAGTCTGGCTGGTGAGAATGGTGCCCGAGTGCAAATTTTTGTTCAATTGCAAGAAGATGCAACTACAAAAAGTGGTTATAATTGGTCTTCTTCCAAGGGGCCTGAGTTAAAACTTTCATCAGGTACTACTACATTAGTTCGGGTCAAAGTAGGAGAAGTGGCTCCGATTTCTTATATTATTCCTCTGTTTCGCTCTTGGACTGGTGTTTATTGAAATTTAACAAAAGACAGCGATGATTTCGAGTAATCTCCGGCGACTTCTACCCCGTCGCGTTCGCACTCCCACGCTTTTGCAAATGGAGGCTGTAGAATGCGGTGCTGCTGCTTTGGGCATTATTCTAGGATATTACTCGCGCATTGTCCCGCTAGCGGAACTGCGGCGCGAGTGCGGCGTGTCGCGAGATGGTTCTAGTGCTTTTTATCTCGTCAAAGCAGCGCGGAATTATGGTTTAAATGCCAAAGGGTTGAAAGCGCAGTTGGAAAAACTGAAAACTATTCCCTCACCCTACATTGTATTTTGGAATTTTAACCACTTTGTGGTAGTAGAGGGGTTCGGAAAAAAGTGCGTTTATCTCAATGACCCGGCTACGGGACGGCGAACGGTTTCCCTCGAAGAGTTCGATCGCGCTTACACAGGGGTTATCCTGGTAATGGAACCTGGCCCTTCTTTTCAAAAGGGCGGTACAAAAAGGAACACTCTCGCCGCTTTAGTGTCGCGCTTGCGGTACTCTTGGGGTACTATCTTATTCTCCCTATTCGCGGGGTTTTTGCTCACCGTTCCTCGCTTGGCGGTGTCTGCTTTTTCCCAAGTGTTCGTGGATGAAATTTTGGTTTCCGAACGCCAAGATTGGATACAGCCTTTGGTGCTGGGAATGGTTCTCACGGCGGTACTCAGGGGTATTCTCGCTTCGCTGCGACTTACCTATTTGCGGAATTTGATGTTGAAGCTGTCGGTAACGATGTCGGGGCAGTTTGTCTGGCACATTTTGCGTTTGCCAGTTGGGTTTTACGCACAGCGGTTTGCGGGTGAAATTAGCAGTCGCGTGTCGCTGAATGACAAGGTTGCGGGGATACTTTCGGGTACTTTGGGTAAAACTATCATCGACACGGTGATGATGGTGTTTTACTTTTTAATTATGCTACAGTACGATCGCCTGCTGACCGGAATAGCCCTGGTTTTTGCCTCGATTAATTTCTTCGCCCTACAGTTGATGTTGCGGACGCGGGTGGATGCGAATCTCAAGCTGGCGCAGGAGTATGGTAAGCTCAACGGGGTGGCGATCGCAGGCATTCAAACGATCGAAACACTCAAAGCTTCTGGTCTGGAGTCCGATTCGTTTGCCAAGTTCGCCGGCTACTATGCCAAAGCGCTGAACGCACAGCAAGATTTAGGTTTACAATCTCAAGTTTTGACAATCTTACCCACGCTGCTGTCGGCGCTGATGACAGCTTCTATATTAATAGTCGGCGGCAAGAAAGTGATGGACGGGACGCTGAGTGTGGGGATGCTGGTGGCTTACCAGAGTTTAATGGCTGGTTTTTTTGCGCCGATCGACAGTTTAATTAATTTTGGCAGTTTGTTGCAAGATTTGGAAGCCGATTTGAACCGACTGGATGATGTATTGCAAAATCCGGTTGATGCAGAAGTGGAAAGGGGAGGAGAAGGGGAAAAGGAAAAAGGGGGAAAAACTTTTTCTCTTCACCAATCACCAATCACCTTTGGCTTGCAGGGTTATGTGGAGTTGCAGAATATCACTTTTGGTTACAGTCGGGTGGAAAAGCCCTTGATTGAAAATTTTAGCTTGAGTTTGAAGCCCGGTCAACGAGTGGCGGTTGTGGGGACTAGCGGTTCTGGTAAGTCTACAATTGCTAAGCTAATTTGCGGTCTTTACCAACCTTGGTCGGGAGAGATTTTGTTTGATGGTACACCCAGAAAACAGATTTCGCGTTCTGTTTTAACTTCTGCTTTGGCAATGGTGGAACAGGATATCTTTCTGTTTGGTGGAACTGTGCGGGAAAATCTCACTTTGTGGGATTCGACTGTACCGCCAGCGGATTTGGTGAAGGCTTGTCAGGATGCAGCGATTCACGAAACAATCCTATCATTGCCGGGAGGATACGAGGCGAAGCTGATTGAAGGGGGAATGAATTTGAGTGGGGGACAGCGCCAGCGTTTGGAAATTGCCCGCGCAATGGTGAGAAATCCGGCGGTGTTGGTGTTGGATGAGGCAACCAGTTCCCTGGATGCTCAAACTGAGTTGATGATAGACCGGAATTTGCGACGGCGCGGTTGTTCTTGTGTTGTGATTGCCCACCGACTCAGTACGATTAGGGATTGCGATGAAATTATTGTACTGGAGCAGGGTTTGGTTGTACAGCGGGGTACTCACGAGCAGTTGTGGGCCCAAGGGGGGAGTTATGTGCGTTTGCTTCGCACTGAATGATGATTTTTAGAAGCCCGACTTTTTAGAGAAGTCGGGCTTCTAGGGATAGAGTCTTAAGTGTAGATAACGGTAAATTGCCGTATTTGTCAATGATAAAAATACGTATTTCGCTTAAATAAGAGGGAAAATTGCTTGCCAAAATGCCCTTACCACTAACTTTTAGGCCAGCTAGCAGCTTACTTCCAAGTGCGGGATTTGCTGCTAGCTGACTTATTCTTTGGCTTATACCGCTTTTAAAAATCTCGATAAAAAGTCTTACTCAAGCTTGACACACAAAAAAAAACTCTTATACTTAGATTATCACACACAAATTCATAGAGAAAAAAAATGTTTTTCAAAAAACAACAAAAAAGCCAGCCCGCAGCTAATCTTCGCCAACAACAAAGCACCATCACTAGCACCAAAGAAAGCACCTTGTCTTGTGTGGAGTTAAGTGATGAGGAGTTATTGGCAGTGGCAGGCGGCTTAATCAACGCGAGACTCAAGGTGGGTGTTGATGTAGTGGACGCAAGGGTGTGATTAATAATACTGTAGGCTAAAGAAAGAGGGGGACGGAGGAGACTCTCCATAGGGACTTTCGTCGTCGAATGACTCTGGTTGTAACCACCTTACCTCCCAAAAAGTCTTTCCTTTGAAGCAATCAGCCCGGACAAACTGTTCTACGCCCGTCGTGTACTTCCTGGGTTTCTACCAATACCTGGAACTCCGGCAGAAGCGCCATCTATTCGGGCGAGGAAAATTGCTTGCCAAAATGCCCTTACCACTAACTTTTAGGCCAGCTAGCAGCTTACTTCCAAGTGCGGGATGTGCTGCTAGCTGACTTATTCTTTGGCTGATACGGCTCTTCAAAACCTCGATACTTTAATCTAAGTCTTTGAGGATATGGCATTTAGATCCGTCAAACCTTTTGGAACGGCTTTTGCGTCCGTGTCGCATGGAAGGGTCTTCAATTGTTTTTTCTACTAGACGCCTATCGCCTCCTGATTTAATGATTTAACCTTCGATAGAATTTTTCTCCTAAAACTTTTTCCCTAATTGCTTTACTTTATGTAACCAATCATAGGCGATCGCACCACTCGCGATCGCCTTTTTGCCGATGGTCGGTATCTCCCGCCTGTGATTTTACGCACCCCTCGCACGCGCCACCTACCTGCGATCGCCTCTTGTGTGAGCCATGCCAAGAAAGCAAGAACCGCCTTGCACCGCCCGAATAGGATACACACGGGAGTACCAAACGCCCTCGTAAATACAGCAAGACCGCAAGAAAAGGCAATACTACCAAAGTCTGACAATTTCAGATTAGATTTTACTACCTGCGAAAGATTGATTAGTATAAACCAAAGGCGTTATTAATATATTTAAGAGATTTGCCGCTCATTAAGGCATTTATCGCGACGTAACCAAGCAAGCAAAGCGAAAGCAAGCGAAGCGAGGCTACGAAGCACCAAACTCAACATACATATACGGAGAAGAAAATCATGGAACTGACAAAAATTTCCAACCAAGAGCAAGTGGCTGATATGTGGGAAGGTGAACTTTCAGATGACGATTTGCAAGCTGTAGTTGGTGGTATTGGTGGTGGTGCAGTGTCCAATCTATTACTTGGGCTAACACCGATCCTACCCCTCCTAGGCGTGCTAGCTCCCGCTGTGGATCAGTTGGGTGATGACTTGGAGCCTGTTCTCACAGGACTGGTTCCTGTTGTCAAATCACTTCTGTAACGTAGCCTCCCAGATGGGAGGCCAACGATGAGGGAGAGCGAGGGGAAAGAAAAGCAGTATCTGACCTCAAACCTCCCTCTACAATTATCGCACAACCAATAAGGAACATCCATAGCAGAGGGCGAGAATTTCTGCTTTTCCTTCTGTTTTCCATTCTCTTGAAATCGTCAGCCTGCTAGAGCGCCAGTCCAGTAAAAGAGGTTGACAAAAAGCATAAAGTATAAGTCTAAATGTAAAGCGAGCGTAACCCCTGAGATTGCTTCGCTTCGTTTCGCTTCGCCTCGCTTTTGACTACTTATGTCTTTTCATACTCATCTACTTAAACAACTAAAACAATAAACTTCAACAGCAGAAAGACTTAGAAGAAAGTTTTCGTCGCGAGTCACTCGCACCAATGCTGCGAGAAGAAACGCTCAAAGCACTAGAGCAAAAACGCTTTCGTCTGGAAGAAAGTGTGCGCCGAGAGCAAGTTACGCCTGTGCTGCGCCAACAAACTCTCACCGCACTTGCACAAAAGCGTAAAAGTCTGGAGGAAAGTGTGCGCCGAGAGCAAGTTACGCCACTGCTGCGCCAACAAACACTCGCAGCGCTGGCAGAAAAACGCAAAAGTCTTATGCAGCGAAAGCAACAAATTAGCAAGTTACTGCAAACTTTGCAACAGCGGGTAGAAAGTCGTCGTGGTTTGTTTGAAGAAAAAATCGTCAGTCAGGATGTGCTGTTGCAGTCGGAAGATGATTTTTAGAGCCCCGACTTTTTAGAGAAGTCGGGGCTCTAGGGATAGAGTCTTAAGTGTAGATGGGTAAATTGCCGTATTTGTCAATGATAAAAATACGTATTTCGTTTAAAAAAATAAACAGCGTTGTTTTTTAACAGGAAAATGAGCAAAAAAAGACAGAATCATGCTGAAATATTTGCTATTGTAATTTTTAACCTGTCACGAACCAACTCATCTCGTTTCCGGTTGCATCGGAATCATAAAATCGAGTCAACAGTTAACACTCAACCATTCAGTTTTTCGACCCCTCGTTCTACAGTCAACAGTCAACCGTCAACACTCAACAATTCCGGAGGAGTGCAACCGGAATTGATATCACACCGTTGGTTCAGTCCAATAATGTGTAGATATCTTCCGAGTTAGGATTGAGATAGGGACGCTCTATGTCAAGCCCCAACCGCTCAAAGTGTTGGATGATATATTTCATCCGAGCTTCTGAAGATTCATCACCGTTCTGATGAGCTGCTAACAAAGCATTGGCAACAATTTCGCAGCGGTTTTCTCCAAACTCTTGTTGAAGTCCAAACTTCAGTTCAGAAGCCGGATGTTCGGCTAACCCAATACCAGGTGCGAGTACCTTAGTAAATAGGGGAACCTGCTCCCGAAAGTGAGATTTATTTTCTGCGTAAATCGCCTGTAAGACTGGTAAAAGAATTTCTTTGTATCGGTAAGACTCGTCTGGATTATAAGGAAATTTCAGAAATCCTGAGTTATACAAGCTGTAGTTTAAAGGATTGTGTAACACCTCGAAGCCGAAGGGGACTTTCACTTCATTCAATTTTGTCGTTACGCACTTCATGGCAGAAACGGCAGCTTCAGGACTAAAGTTGAAGTAAACAATTATTCCGTCACTGTGAAATTTTAGAGGCGGTAAACCACCTATGCCATCGCCATTTGCTCTATACCTATTTCCATTAATAAAGCTAGAAGGTAACGATACTGCTACTGGATCGTTTACAGTAGCTGATTGCAAAGATAAAGGAAGATGGCGTTCTCGCTGGATGTGTAGAACCACACCATCGAATTCTGCGGCAAGGCTACCATCAGCTTCCTGTCTAATGATGCGGTAACCTGGGTGAAACCAACCTCTCCCACTATTGTTTCTATCCAGTTGTTCATAAAATTCCCAGTCTATTCCTCTGGAATCTATTTCTTGGAGAATTTGCTCGTTTGTCTTAATTCCTGAGCAGACTTCTCTGACCCGCGAACCTTCAAAGTAAATGCTATGTATAAATTCTAATAACTGGGAATTTAAATACTTATATTGAATTTCCTGAGGCATTTTTTGCAGTTGTGCTACAGTAGCAGCAGGAGTTTCTATAAGAGGATAGTGAGAATGACTAATGCGGAATTCGGAGGATTCTATTTGAATATTGTCAGCAATATCATGTAAAGTCTTCTGTAAAGTAGGTGGGAATTGCATGATAGATACTCCTACATCCAGTTGTAACAGGGTATTGAATCAAAAATTATAAAATTTAAATTGACAGGAATTTTTCTGGTTTGCATAGTAATTGTGCAGCAATGAAAAAATAGAGGTTCTGGTGACTTAAAGCCATCTCTGGCTGAAGTTGAAAGTCTGTTAAGAGTTGATAAATTAAACCAAGTCCAGCAAACTGAATAACCCGTTTGAGAAATTCCGGATAATCTTCTAAAACTTTTGGGTAAGTATTGATATAAGCTTTGGTCATGGCTACAATTGAAGGACGAACGACTTCTAGAGGGATTGTGGCTAGCTGTATAGATTTTTTGATTTCAATAGCAGGATGCACAATCATACTGTCGATCCACAAGAGAAAATAGCCAAGAATTGCTTTTCCTAGATCGCAAGCTGGATCGCCCCAACTGCATGATTCCCAATCAATAAGCTTAATTAGGCTTCGATCGGAATGCTGAATTTCCGATACAAAATTCTCCCAATGCTGGGGTATAAAAATCTTATGAAATTGAATATTATTGTGTGTTAAGCAGCAGTGGCGATGATTCAACACCAGTTCTGTAACTACTTCCCTCACAGCTTCAGATTGTTGAAAAATACCAAGAAATCTCCAAGAAACAGCTTGAGTCTTCTTTAAACTCTCAGGTTCAATTCGGCTGACAAGATAGTCAGAAAGATAATCAGGATAAGAAAGTTGGTAATTAAGTTTACATTCTTCCAGTTCAGTCAGAAAAGTGTAGCACTCCTGAGAACTCATCGTCTGTGAATGTAGCTTTGCTAAAGTCGTTCCCACCAATTCTGCAAGCGCAATTGGGAAAGTTACCTGATTTTCATAATAACTTTGTAAGGCAATATAATTATTGGGACATTTGTATATTAGTACCGAATTGCTGTTATCAAAGTGCCGAATTTCTGGAGTTAATGATGAGACGTAATCTAAATCTTTGCGAGACTGCAAAAATTTATAAAGATGCCACTCTTTGGAAATCCTAACATCGTTAGTAAGTGTACTAAAATGAGGTAGCTGCTTAACAAATAGCTTGCCCTGATTTTGGGTCAACTCGATTACCCAATGAAAAGTCCTGCTATTAACGCCAACCTTGAGATAGCCTAAGTCCTCTTTTTGGCATATAGCAGCATCAATTAAGTAATCAAATAAGTTTTTGTAGTTGAGTTTGATACTCACAAAAAGCCTTTTTCTTCTTATCAAACGAGTGTGTTTTCGGACATGGTGAATTGAATACAAGAAATAAATTATAGAGTGGGTATTAGCCCACTCTATATTTAACTATGCAAAATTAGTTTTACGTGCCAAGTGTCAGGCTTTGGACGAGCAATTAATGCTCACAGAGCAATAAGCTTAAGCCGCTCAGCTTCACCTGCACGTCTATACCTCCTCTTACTTGAACCAATTCACTATCGGTCAGTTCATTCAAGAAGCTTTCAGAATCGGCAAACAAGTCAGTTCCGGCGACTGTGACATCATTATTTTTGTCATCATTTTTGTCATCATTTTTGGGATTAATCATTTGAGTTTCCTTTCAATGTGGGTTTGATTTGTACTCTAGCATACAGTATTCTCCAGTAGGAAGTTCTTCTGCCATAAGAGCTAATCTTCATCACAACTTCATCTGCGTATGTATATCAATAGAATTAGCATTCAGGTATGTATAAATTTTAACGACTGAGAACTTAAGTACCGATATAGTCACGAAAAGCTTTTTTGTGATGAGCGGGGGAGTATACTTTATGACTTTTTAATTGAATGGAATAATTACAGAATGGGTATCGATCCGTTCTGTAATTATTCAAAGCAAGTTAACTTTACATGACAAATGTCAAGTTTTGAACAGGAAATTGACTTAACCACACAATAGTAGGCTAAGGTTGCTTGGCGCAGGTGCCGGCCCACAAGCCTTTCCTGGTTTACGTCCACCTCTTACCTGCTGTAATTCATCATCGGTTAGTTCATTCAAGAAGCTTTCGGAATCGGCAAACAAGTCAGTTCCGGCGATTGTCACGTCATTATTTTCGTCGTTATTTTTGGGATTAATCATTTGAGTTCCCTTTCAATGTGTGTTTGATTTCTACTATACCGTACAGTATTCTCCCGTAGGAAGTTCTTCTGCCATAAGAGCTAATCTTCATCAAAACTTCATCTGCGTATATATATCAAGAGAATTAGCATTCAGGTAGGAACGCAGCAATTCAACTCCCAAAAGTGAGAATTGCTTGAGGATAGAGGTCATCCGCGCCTCTGGGGAGTCATCGACCGAGTGCCAAGCCTCCAGCAAGCCATTAGCAACTATTTGGCAGCGGTTCATCCCAAAGCTTTCTTGGTCGGCAAATTTGCTGTCTGGTTCCTCTGCTAGACCAACGCCTGGTGCCAGGAACTTGGTGAATAGGGGGACATCTGCGTTAAAGTGCGCTTTTGTTTCTGCATAAACACTCTCAAGAACCTGCCGGACGGCTTCATAGTGACTCTTCTCGAAATAGAGTACGCCTGAGTCATAGCGCTGATAGTCACCTGGGTTGTATAGCGTCTTAAAATGAAAGGGAATCGAGATGTTGTTTAACTGCTGCGTCAGACTTTCCATGACCGCTACAGAACCTTCTGGGTTGAAATTGAAGTAAATTCGCACGATTTCTAATTCGCGGTCAGGATGACTGTGACTCCGCAGTCCGGCATTGCCAACTGCCACGTAGAACCCGTTCTGCACTAAATTACGAGGCATTCGGATCGCCACCAACTCACCGATAGCAGCGTTTTCGGCGAGTTGCAGATGCTTCTCAGGCTTAATGTGTAAAGTCAAACCGCCCTTATTCACAGCAAGAGTGCCGTCGCTTTCTTGCCTCACCACATACCAACCTCGATCGAAATAGCCAGTGCCCCCATTGCAGGAGTGCAATTGTTCGTAAAATGCTATATCTACTCCTAAGCGGGTGTTATTTTCTAAATCTTGGTGCAGTGCCAAACTATCTAAATCGGCGTCTGGTGCGAAAAGCGATCGCATAGAGCCATTGTAATAGATACCGTAGAGAAAACTTCGCAGTTGCAGGCTCAAATACTTATTCTGAATATCCGCAGGCATTCGCTGGAAGCGGACGACCACTTCATCTGGTAATTCCAAAGGTTTGTAATTTGGATGGCTAATACAGAAGTTGGAATGGATTTGCACATTATTAACAATGTCTTGCAAAGTATCCAGTAGCTGTTGTGAAGCAAAATCTGGCTGTTGAGTTTGAGAAAAATTTTCTAGTTGCATGATAGTTTCGTTGCGATTTAAACATCAATAGCAGCAGAAGACCTGAGTTGAGTTAATTCTGTAGCTGCGGTTCCGAAAACAGTCGCCAAGGATTGTTCCGGACGACATAACAAACTCTTGGCAACTTGAAGCATACAAATTCCCTGATTGCTAAAGGATTTTTGGTACTGAATCATTGCTTGAATCTGTTGAATTAATGCCAATCCTGCAAATTGCACGACTCGCAGCAAGAAATCGGGGCGATGCTCTAAAATCTCCGGGAAGTTGTCAAAATAAGCTTTTGTCAGAGCAGCAATGGAAGGTTGAAGGTGTTCCAGTGGGGTCATAGCCAGACGCAGAGATTCTTCAATAGTCAGAGACTTACTAATAACTAAGCTAGTCAGCCAGATTTGCAGGTAGCTGGCAATGAGTGTTGCCAAATCAAAGGCAGGATCTCCCCAAGAAGAGCGTTCCCAATCAATCAGCCGCACGATGTTGGAACTTTCTTGTTCCCAATTTTTGTGGAGAAGAATGTTGTTGAGTTTGAGGTCATTGTGGGTCAAGCAGCAGGGTTGGAAAGCATCGGCAAGTTCCCTCATTGCCTGCCCTAAGCTTTCGTATCGCTGATAGAGCTTAAAAAATTTCAGCCCATCTGCGGGAATTATACCAAAAATTTCCGGCCCTATCTCTTCTATACTGCGAAGCCAGTTAGGGACATGAGCAGGGCTTAGATGATCGGGTTTGGCAGAGAGGAATTCCTGATAGTTTTGGCGGTTGAAAGTCGCTCGATGGATGGTGGCGAGGATGGTGGCGATCGCTATAGCAATTTCACTGTTAAAACTATTGTCTTTTTGGTAATAATTCGCTAAATTATCATATTCATCTAAATATCTCTGGACAATAATAGAATTCTCCAGATCAAAATGCAGCACATCAGGTAAAAATAGGCATAGGTAATTTAGTTCTGAAAATTCCTGTAAGAATTCTTTGATCCGCCACTCTCCAAAAAGCTCTCCTGCTGCTTGCCCCGAATGATTATGCCGCTCTTGCTTAATTAATAGCTTACGACTATCAGGGAAAGTCACTAATAAGTTAAAGTTTTTAGCGGCAACTAGCTCTATCTTAATTAGTGCTTGTTCAAAATTATTGCCTAAGCTATGCTCGACTAAATAATTGAAAACATTCTGAGAATTTAACAGGAATGGCATAAGCAACTCTTTTTAAATATGAATTAAGCTTTCGTTTGCGGTGGTTATTTGCCCGACAACGTAGCGTCAACGAATTCTCACTAGATAAATCATGTCTTCGTAATTTTCTGGCAACACCTCATAGTCTCCACCGGAAATACGAACACTTTACCGTCCACCAAGAGTATATTTGCATAAGTGGGGTACTCTGGGATGGTTTTTTTTATCAATTATGCAATTTGTCTTGATTCGGAAAATTTTAGAGCAAACTAAACCCAATCGCACTAGCACTCCTACACTACTGCAAATGGAAGCTGTAGAATGTGGCGCTGCTGCTTTGGGAATTATTCTAAGCTATTATAACTGCATTGTGCCCCTAGAAGAACTGCGTCGCGAATGCAATGTATCGCGAGATGGTACGAGCGCGGCTAATATATTGAAAGCAGGCCGCAATTATGGCTTAACTGGGAAAGGATTTAAGAACGCCCCTAGTACAAAAGATTACCTCAATCTCCCTTCATTGTATTTTGGAATTTTAACCACTTTGTGGTAGTAGAGGGGTTCGGGAAAAAGTGCGTTTATCTCAATGACCCGGCTACGGGACGGCGAACGGTTTCCCTCGAAGAGTTCGATCGCGCTTACACAGGGGTTATCCTGGTAATGGAACCTGGCCCTTCTTTTCAAAAGGGCGGTAAAAAAAGGAACACTCTCGCCGCTTTAGTGTCGCGGTTGCGGCACTCTTGGGGTACCATCTTATTCTGCCTGTTCGCGGGGTTTTTGCTCAACGTTCCTCGCTACGATCGCCTCCTGACCGGAATAGCCGTGGTTTTTGCCTCGATTAATTTCTTCGCCCTCCAGTTGATGTTGCGGACGCGGAAGGGGGAAAAACTTTAAGACATTATATTCTTTCTATTGAGTTCTCTCCCAAGCTACAATTAATTGAGTTCCGGCTGATATTTGACGAGATATCACCTCTCTAACGATCGGGAACCTGCGTCACAAGTATGCGATCGTGCTTTAATAGATAAAAAACGTTGTATGTGAGGGCGGTGACTATTTTGTAAGATGGTTAGTGGCTCTGTTGCAGCTAATCGTTCTCTTCTAACTTGTTGCTGTGATTGTAACAACTTGTGCGAGCATCTGAAGCGTAAATAGCTGTTGTGGGTTGAGATATTTTTCGAGGATGTTGTGATAGAATGAGGGTAACATATTATAACTTGGGTCTTGTTGTATTAACGAGACCTTTGCTTTTTATCACAACTAAGTGCTTTTTACTCTCTTGAGATTCTTTTGTCTGTCGGCCCAAATTTATGAAGTGAGTCCCAATCGCGAAAACACTAGCCTGTAATCGTTTGGGGGCGATTGTCGCCCCCTGAACTGGATTTTACCAGGACGATGCTACCGGATTTGATATGAGCTGGTTTTCACTTCCTACTCCAGCCAGTTTTCCTTTTTTGATAGTTCTACTGCCCGATTTAGAGTGAGCGATAGCTTCTGCCAAAGTCTTGATACTTCCGTCGGACTAATTCATAAAGGAATCTCGATCGCAAATTCCGTACCTTCTCCTAGGGCGGAACGGCAGCTAAGGGCTCCGGCGTGTTTTTCCACGACAATTCGGTAACTGATGGCTAACCCCAAACCAGTGCCTTTTCCCATCGGTTTTGTCGTGAAAAACGGGTCAAACAATCGGGTCCGCACGTCTTCTGTCATGCCTATCGCATTATCGGCAATGCGGATGCAAATACTATTTTCGTTCAGGGCTTCTGTGCGAATGCTAATAGTTGGTTCCCAATCGTTGCCGACGGCCGCTCGCCTTTTTTGGTTGCAAGCATCTTCCAAGGCGTCAATACTGTTGCTAAGCAGATTCATAAATACCTGATTTAGCTGACCTGCATAACATTCTATTAAGGGGAGTTTCCCGTAATCTTTGATTACTTTTATTTCAGGATATTCGCCTCGTGCTCGCAGTTTGTTGTGCAAAATTAGGAGCGTATTATCTATGCCTTCGTGAAGGTTAATAGGCTTCTTTACCGAGTCGTCTAAACGCGAGAAGTTTCGCAAGCTCAGAACTATTTCGCGAATGCGATCGGCTCCCATTTTCATGGAAGATAATATTTTAAGCAAATCTTCTCTCAGAAATCCTAAATCGATATTATCAATAAATTGTTGAATTTCTACCGCTGGCTGAGGATAGTGTTTTTGGTAAAGTTCCACAAGCTGCAACAAGTCTCTGATATATTGGCTGGCATAGGAAATATTGCCGTAGATAAAACTGACAGGGTTATTAATTTCGTGAGCTACTCCAGCTACCATTTGACCGAGACTTGACATTTTTTCGGTATGAATTAGGTGAGCTTGAGTTTCTCGGAGTTCTTTGAGGGCGATTTCTAGCTGCTGGGATCTGTTGTTGGCGATCGCCTCGGAGAGCCGCAAAGCATCCTCCGCTGCTTTGCGCTCTGTCATGTCAAAAATGGCACCGTTGAGGGAGAAAACTTGACCTGCTGCGTTGAAAATGGCTTGACCTTTCTCTGCAACCCACCGCACATTTCCGTCGCAGTGAATCAGGCGATATTCGAGCGTGTAAGGTTGTTTTGTCTTAATAGCCCGATCGATAGTTGTCTCGATATGCTGCACGTCATTGGGATGAACTATACTAGAAAAAGCCTGCACAGGTTTTTGCATAAAGTTAGCTGCGGGATAGCCGGAAATAGCTTCTATGCCGCTGCTGATAAAAGTTAAGCTCGATCGCCCAGCAGCACTGCACCGGTAAACCGCACCGGGAATGCTAGAAACTAATGACCTAAATTCTTCTTCCCTTTCTCGCAAAGCTGCCTCAATCCGCTTGCGCTCGCTAATGTCGCGAGCAAACGCGCACTGATACTCTTTGCCGTTAAATTCCAAATGGTCGATCGTAATTTCTACCGGAAAAATACGACCGTACTTAGTGAGGTGGTGAACTTCAATATTAACCGAACCGCAGCGTTTTAAGACTTTA
This sequence comes from Microcoleus sp. K4-B3, assembly GCF_036704615.1. Taxonomy (NCBI): domain Bacteria; kingdom Bacillati; phylum Cyanobacteriota; class Cyanophyceae; order Oscillatoriales; family Microcoleaceae; genus Microcoleus; species Microcoleus sp. K4-B3. Next base: position 31,560 of record NZ_JAUBSF010000028.1, on the reverse strand, counting down.
CAGTGCAAACTCCAAGCAGTTTGGGGAAAATCTGGATTGATGTCGTGCACGGTCATCGAGAGCAATTCTGCGGCAGAATATCCCAATGAAGAGCAAGCAGCGTCGTTGACATACAAAAATTTACCGTCCGGCCCGATCCAGAATACCGCATCTGCCGATCGGTCGATCGCACATTGAGTCAGTTGCAACTGTTCCTCAACCCGCTGGCGATCGGCAATTTCTTTTTCTAACTGTTCGTTAAGCGAATTGAGAGCTAAAGCGCGATCGACAATAGTATCTGAAGAATAAAAATTGAGCGATTGTTGTGCCAATTCTCCTTTCTCGATATCATGCTGGTGCTGATTTTCTTCTACCTGTTTTAACGACTGTTGTTGAAATTTTTCTTTTTGATTTAAACCAGACTCGGCAAGTGCTTTCGGCATGACGGCGAGGGCGAATGCGGCTAAAAGCAAACAAATCAAAGCACTTGCAGCTTTGAGAGTTACCGACAGCCAATATATGGAATGCCAAAGCGTCCAAACTTCCGTCAATTTAGCAGCGCCGCAGGCAAAAAAACCAATGGCAAACACCCGGAAAATCTTGCTGTGAGAACCTTGGCGGGTAAAATAAACTAAAGATAGGGCGATCGAGCAATAAGCCAGTGCCGTCAGCGAGTCAAAAACAGCGTAAAGTCGCAACTCCGGCAGCGCGTCGCAGCCGAGTGGGGAAGATACAGCAAGTGTTGAAAAAAAAATTGTTAATTGTTCTTGCATAAAGTTCAAGAAAAAAGTTATCTGTACCAATGCAAATCCGATCAAATATAATTATTTGATTTCTGCTAGTGAAATGTTTACATAATTATATACTTTTTTCATTTTTTATGAAACAGCTATTTTTTCAGGGAATGTCAAAACAGTCTAGGTTGGGCCCGGGGAGCAAAGCTTTCGGCAAGTATGAGCGATTGCGATCGTGTCGCGGCTCGCAACGCTTACGTTCCTCGCAGTCACGGAATACATAAATTCGCCTACTTATGGCTTCTGAAACATTTAAATTTTTAATGATCGTTATTAAGTTTACTTTTAGATGACTTAAGCTGTAAGCCAGGGGTCTTAAACCCCTGGCTCACTCATGGACTAACGGGCTTTTAAGGCAGAGAACATCTCAATGCTTGTGCTGGAAATCCACAATTAAGCGCCGCCCAGCACCCAATGCACCAAAGTCCGAACTCCAAAACCGGTAGCCCCAGGGCCATTGTAGCCATTTTCTTTGTCACTCCAAACCGTGCCGGCAATATCTAAATGCGCCCAAGCAGTATCCTTCACAAACTGCTTCAAAAATAGCGCCGCCGTAATCGACCCGCCGGGACGCGGGCCAGTGTTTTTCATGTCGGCGTGCAATGCTTTCAAGCCCTCAAAATATTTTTCTTCCATCGGCATTCGCCAAAATTTTTCTCCTGCCAATTCTGAGGCGGCGACTATTTCGGCGGCGACGCTATCTTGAGGACTCCACAAACCCGCGATATCTTCGCCTAAAGCAATTACGCAGGCCCCGGTTAGAGTTGCTAAATCGACAATTGCATCAACTCCCAATTTATCAGCAAATACCAAAGCATCGGCCAGGGTTAAACGGCCTTCTGCGTCGGTATTGTTGACTTCAATTGTTTTGCCGTTGGAAGCTGTAAGGATATCTCCAGGGCGCATGGCGCGGCCGCTAATCATGTTTTCAGTGACGGCGCTGATAAAGTGAACTTCCACATCGGGTTTGATGTGCCCGATCGCCTTTGCCGCTCCCAAAGTAGCCGCAGCGCCGCCCATATCTACTTTCATCATTTCAATGCCGCTGCCCGCTCCTTTGATGTTCAAACCGCCGGAATCAAAGGTCAATCCTTTGCCCACAATTGCTATTTTGCGGCGCGGTGTACCTTCGGGTTTGTAAGTGAGGTGGATGAATTTTGGCGGTAAATCAGATGCTAGGGCAACGCCGAGAAAAGCTCCCATGCCTAGTTTTTCGCAGTCTTCCCGCTCCAATATTTCTAATTCTAAACCGCATTCGGCAGCTAGACTTTGAGCGGTTTCGGCCATTGTAATCGGGGTGACAAAATTTGCCGGTGCTGCGACTAATTCCCGTGCTAAAATGACTCCGGCAGTGATTTGGCGGGCGCGGGCGATCGCACTTTCAGTACCGGCAAAACCGAGCAAATGAATTTGTTCGAGTTGCGGGCTTTTGTCTTCATGTTCCGATTTGAAACGGTTGTCTTGATTCAAGGAGAGTTCTACACCTTCGGCGATCGCGCTGGCTGTAACATCCGGCGCGTTTTTCCACACTGGAAAGCTAATTCCGAGGGTTTTGCATTTCTCCTTTTTGGCTAACTTGCCGCAAACACCCGCAGCTTGTCGCACCGTGTCTAATTTTAAGTCCTCTGTTTTCCCCAAACCGACGATCGCAATTTTGCGAATGGGATTATTGCCGCCGACGCGGGTGATGGCGCTCGTACCAGCTTTGCCCTTAAAATCTACTTCCAGTAGCAGCTCTTTCAAGGTGCCTGCAAGCTTTTCATCTAATTGTGCCAGCTCCCCGGTGAGTTCCAGGGCGTCCTCAAATAGACCAATTGCCAAGGCGTCTCCGGTCCAAACAGAGCGGGGCGTATCGGTGACTAGAAATTCCATGTTTTGATTTAGAGTTGAGATTTTAGACTTTAGATTGTACTTTTTGACACCCCCCCGGCCCAAGCGCGAGGGATTCTAGCGGTTGTCTAAGACGAGGCTGAAGCCGTCGTCAAAGACGCATCACCAGTTAAGGGACTGTCATTGACCCCATCCTCTGAATCAACGATTTCCATTGCAGACACCGCTTTCTGAAGATTCAAAGGACACGCAAATCCTACCCACTGCCCAATATTTTGCGAAGCGTTCCAGTCCGCGTTACAGCGATACCCATCAAATCCTTTGAACTGGTGCTTGACTCGTTTGCCGATAACACCATTTCGATGATCCGATTTACTGGTATAGGGTGCCGGCACCGACTCAACGGGAACACCTGCACGAATCGCTTTATAGCGAGTGAAGATTTCAAGCTGATAAAACGCCCAAGCATCTCGGTTCTGAGCTGCATCCGATTTGGTTTTCTTGCGTTGCTTTGAGGTACTTCTGATTTCAGAAAGATCCTCAAACCGCAATCCCATTCCGAAGTATGAAGCAAACTGAACCAACTGCCTAGAAATCTCGTGATTGATCTGCGTCATGATGCGACGCTCACGCGATTCTAGCTGCTTAACCTTTTTCAGCTTTTTCGCTTCTTGGAGAACCTTACGGGTTTTCTGAAACCGTCGTCGGGCGGCTTTAACTTTGCGACCATTCCAGAACTTGCCGAAGGAGTTGGGCAGTGCTGCGACTGCAATATTGTTTTGTCCTCGATCGACTCCAATCCAACCTTTAACATCACCTGCATCGGGAACTTCCATCGATACAGAAATGAGTGCATACCAAACACCTTTTTTGGACTTGCATAGCTTCAGACTGCCTAATTTGGCAGAACCTTCGATCGCTTTATCCAAAACTTCGGTATGCGAGGCGGCATGAACATCAAGAGGAATTCTTCCTTTCCGCCCTCGATAGAGACTGAAAGAGACAGTGAATAAATTGCCCGACTTGAGAACCTCATAACCTTGGTTGTTCACTTCAAGCCACATTTGCTTAAAGTGCTTCACCTTAGTTTTTGCATGGGTATTCCGAATGGTTTGATTGATCCACATCGATCCAATCTCAATATGTCTAAACGCGGCACTCGTCAGCTTTTTACGATCCTTGTTGTCAACTGCCAGCAAATCATTTGCAACAGCCGTATTGACGGCGGTGAGCCGCTCAAATTCAAGTGCTTTGCAGGCATTCAACCTGTGAAACGGAAGCTTTAACGTTAGTGTTAGCTGAGCCATATTAAGAACGACCTTAACTTGACCTGTTAATTGTATCCTGCAAATAGTCGTAGGATATGAAGAATGGTTAAAGATCCGACCCATACTGCGGGAAGACAGCCTGTTGTTAGCTTTCCTCCGCCGGCCCCAGCACGGAGGCTCTAAGCATAAGTTTTGGTAGTTAGTGGTTTGTGGTTTTTCATGGGTGCGGGTAAATAGATCGATCGCACAAATTTTCCGCTCCACATCAAAATAAATTCTGCTACTATATCAGCCAAGTCCGCCTGCGATCGGACATCGCCCCAATCTCAATAATCTGTTTGGGGGCCGGCTGTCCGTTTTGGCCCCACTCTTAACATTTATTTCTCGTTGAACAGGCATCCTGCCTGTGATGGGGTGGAACAGGCATCCTGCCTGTGATAGCTCTTGACAAACGATCGGTTCTTTATTCTTATTCTCTTAAATTTTCCCATGGTAAAACGACGCCGGGCCAAAGTTTCTGTTTTAATCAGCGTTTCAGTTTGCGTTATGGCGATCGGCTCTTTGGTTGCTGGGACGAAATGGACGGGTTTGGGCTCGTTCCAGAAGGCCCAGCAGCCTCTGGAGGCAGCGAATTCCGAATCGGAAGTCAAGATGCTGGTATCGCTGTCACCGAGCGATCGAGAGGCGAAATTAGTTAAACTCGCGGCTACTCAGTCTGCAAGTGCGAACCCGCAGCAGCAAATCTCCCCTCAAAGCCGGGCCCGTTACCTGCTTGCCAGCGATTTAATCCAGCAAGGAAATGCCGTCAAAGCATTAAAATTATTGGACAAATTAGAGCAAGAATATCCGGTTTTAGCTGCTCACATTGCCCTAAAAAGGGCGGAAGCCTACCAATTGAGCGGCGACAAAGGCAAAGCCCAAAAAGCTTGGCAGGAACTGCTCAAAAACTATCCGAACGACCCGGTAGCAGCGGAAGCTTTATATGTTTTAGGCAAGTCCAAACCGGAATATTGGCAACAGGCAATTACTGAATTTCCCGCTCATCCTCGCAGCGTGGAAATTGCCCTCAGCAAGTTAAAAGAAAATCCCAATCAGCCGGAGTTGATGCTGCTCGTAGCAAAATACGGTCATTATGTCAAAGATTACGGTACAATTTTGGAACAACTTGTGCAGCGAAACAGCGCTGCTTTGAAACCGGAAGATTGGGAAGAAATTGCCTTCGGCTATTGGGAAAAACAGGATTACGGTAAAGGAGCTATTGCTTACGGGAAAGCTCCCCGCACCGCCAAAAATCTTTACCGCAAAGCTCGCGGTTTGTGGCTCGACGGCAAAATCCCGGAATCTAGAATTGCCTATCAAGAATTAGTGCGGGAGTTTCCCGATGCCGAAGATAGTGGTTTGGGTTTAATTCGGCTGTCGCGCTTGAACGAACCGAAAGAAGCGATCGTTTTGCTCGATCGAGTTATTAGCAAATTTCCCAATTATGCCGCCGAAGCTTTGTTAGATAAATCCCAACTTCTCGACAAAGCACGCAGCGGTCAATCCGCCTCAGATACCCGGAAGTTGCTCTTGACAAAATACAATAATTCTGATAAAGCCGGCGAATTGCGGTGGACGATCGCCCAGCAGTATGCCAAAGGCGGAGATTTAAAATCAGCTTGGCAGTGGGCGAGAGAATTAAGCACCCACAATCCAGACAGCGAACAAGCTCCAGAAGCAACATTTTGGGTCGGGAAATGGGCAAAGCAACTCGGCCGCGAACAAGACGCTAATACTGCATTTGAGTACACTCTCTTACGCTATCCAGAATCATATTTTGCGTGGCGATCGGCTGTACTTCTCGGCTGGCCCGTAGGCGACTTTACCACAGTCCGAAATTTGTCTCCCAATGTAGTGCGGCCCCCTCAGCGCCCCGAACCAACCGCCGGTTCTCCTGCGTTGAAAGAACTCTATCAATTAGGTCAAGATAGAGATGCCTGGACGCTATGGCAAGTAGAATTTATCGACCGCGTAGAACCAAGTATTGCCGAACAGTTTACCGACGGTTTAATGCGAATTGGAGTCGGAGACAATTTAGACGGTTTGTGGATGGTTGGGAGTTTGCGCCAGCGCGACAAACCAGATGATAGAACCCAATACCTCGCTTTCAGACAGGAGCCGGCTTATTGGCAAGCACTTTATCCTTTTCCTTACTTAGAAACAATTGTCAAATGGTCGCAAGAACGCAAAATAAATCCAGTATTAGTGACAGCATTAATCCGGCAAGAATCGCGGTTTATGCCCGCTATCAAATCATCAGTTGGCGCTACCGGTTTAATGCAAGTAATGCCGGAAACAGCAGCTTGGGTTGCTGATAAAATTAGCCTCAAAAAGTATTCATTGGAGAATGTTGACGACAACGTTAAACTCGGTACGTGGTATTTGGATCACACTCACGACGAGTACAAGAATAACTCGATGTTAGCTGTGGCGAGTTACAATGCCGGGCCTAATGCAGTATCAGATTGGTTGAAGAGGTTTAATTTTAGTGACCCGGATGCTTTTGCGGAAAAGATTCCGTTTCCTGAAACGAAAGGATACGTAAAATCGGTCTTTGAGAATTACTGGAATTATCTGCGGATTTACAATCCAGAAGTTAATCAGTTAATGAGTGAGAATTATGCGGCTTCTCTGAAAAAAGCAAAGCCTCAGTAATTCTGGTTTAGGCTGTCAGAAGCCGGAGAGCCTGTTCCTGACAAACAAGTTTATTTGTTGTATTTATTGAGTTGGGGGTGGGCTTCTAGCCCGCCCCTACCAATATTCCAGAAATTGAAATTATGGGATTATAAAATAAATCAGCGGCATCCCAAAGAATCGCGAGTAGAAATCCCTGTTTGGGAATTAATACCGCTTGCCTTTATGCACAATTCTTTAACTTGTGCGCCATCCATAAGTGCATCAGTAAAATCAGCGCCGGTGATATCTACACCCTCAAAAGTAGAACGCAGCAAAATTGTTTCCGCTAAAATTGCATCACTTAAATCGGCATTAGTAAATTTAACTTGATCTGCCATTGCATTAGTTAAATTTGCTCCGTGCAAATTCGCCTGAGTCATCACCGAAGCGCTCATAATTGCTCCCCGCAAATCGGCATTAGAAAAATTAGTCAAGTCCATATTAGCGTTAGAAAACTCAGCGGCCCGCAGCATTTGACCGGAAAAATCGCGTCTTGTCAGTTCGGCGTTGCTAAAGGACAGCGGAGGAGGGTAATATTTAGATTGAGCCTGGGCTGACCGCGGCAGGATGAAGATAGTTAGCGCCAAGAGGAATGCTGCTAGTTGCCGGAGTTTCATAAGTCTGATATTCTCGCAAGGTGGGTATTTCGTAGTGTATCCCGAACTTTGGTCGATCGACTAAACAGTTACAATCTTAATTAATAGTGATGGAGATGGAAAAAAAGATATGCTAAGTTTTTTCTTAACTTGGATAGTCGCAGCGGTTTCGCTGATCGTTACCGCTAACATTGTACCAGGTATTGCGGTGGTTAGCTTTCCGGCGGCGATGCTGGCTGCTGTTGTTATCGGATTGGTGAACGCGGTTGTCAGACCGATTATTACTTTGCTGACGCTGCCTTTGAGTATTATTACTTTAGGTTTGTTTTTGTTTGTTGTGAATGCAATTTCGCTTTCCCTGGCTTCGTGGTTGGCGGGTGCGTTCAGTATCGGCTTTGTGGTTAACGGTTTTTGGCCGGCTTTGTTTGGTTCGATTGTTTTGTCATTCGTTTCTGGGTTGATTGGTCGATTTGTGAATGCCAATACTTTGGCTCAGTAATACATTATCCCAGATACTCGATCGGGCAAACTGCAACCGCTACTGTTACCGCAGAACCCGCCCTAACCCCTCCTTGTGAAAGGGGGGGATTTTTAGTGCGAAATATTTGTTTAGGGACTAAGAGGGGATTTGAACCGCAGATAAACGCAGATGGACGCTGATGATTGATTGATATCTGCGTATATTCGCGTTCATCTGCGGTTAAATTTTCTTCTCTAACTACACAAAGTGCCGCAGCTTCTGCTACGCTGGGCGTCCCGACTTGTTTTGCTGCAATATTTGAAGGATTGGGGACTTCTACTGAACTTAAAATGTCAGCAGCAAAAGTTTTTAACGGCCAATTTCGCGCTTGACAAAGTTCCAGCAAGCCGACTTCACATGCTTTAGTGTCTATTGTCGCAATACCTGCGATCGCACTTTCCGCTAAATGATAACCGCGACATACATTTTGGATCGCAGTTTCGATTAATTCTCGCGCTGTATAGCGTTCGCAACCTATCCCTAGCCACAACACTCTCGGATGCCACTGAACTTTGGGAAAAGCAGACTCCGGCGAAAATCTTCTCTGGGTGAAACTAATCCAAATTCTGGCTTTGATAGTGGATAGATTTTCCCCCTCCCAACACAAACAATGTTTTTCTGGCAAACTATTTCGCCACAACGTAGAACCAACTTCTTGAATTACTTCGACAGTTTCCCCTCTCGCAATAGCTGTCGCCACTCCTGTCCAGTCCCCTTCCCCGCCCCTCCAACTGCTGGGAATGTCTAGCATATCTAACGTAAATTCATCGCTCATTATTCAGTTATCTATTCTGTAGTTTCACTGCGACCGCAAGCTTTAAAAAAATTAACACTTTGTTTGTGGAAAACTTTTGTATAATTATTGTAGCACAAACTACAAAAAATCAAACATTTAAGATGGTAGAATTAAATCAGTTACTGTTAGAGTTTGAAAGAAACCTCAAATCGGAAGGAGTGAAAAAAGAATGGAAAGAGCGCCGGGAAAGTTGGGTTAGCGATGTGGCCGCATCAGTTAACCTGACATATCTAGCAGAATTGCTAGTTGAATTGGAATCTAACTTGCAGGGAAAATCGGTTGATATTCAGTGGCAAGAGCGCCGGGACAGTTGGGTAGCAAAATGTCTGGGAGCATCGATTGTTCAAGAAGTATCAAGTTTATTGCTGGAACTAGAAACCAATATAAATTCGGAAGCTGTGACCGATGAATGGCAGCAGAATCGCGAGAATTGGGTACAGCAAATGCACAAGTTTAAGGAGTAATTTCGACGAGTCAGAGCCTGTAGATATGCGTTTTCAGGCTCTAAAATTTCCTAATGACTAATGACTAATTCTTCATCTTTCTGCAAAACCCCATTCAGAAAAATATCTGCGATTCCTCCAGCCATTTCCTGCATTTGCTGCCGAGAAGCATTCGGCTCCATAATCGTATTTTGACTGAAGCACGCGACTGCAAACATTCCCACAAATACCTGAGCGACAATCTTCGGATTCATCTTTGGATAAACTTGTTTTTCCATCGCCGTTTCCAAACAAGCCTCAGCCACATCGTTCATTATAAAAAACCAACAGTCTAAATCAATAAAATTTGTACAAAAATAGCACATACTGCAAACAAGACAAAATTTAATATGGTAGAACTAAACCAATTACTGTTAGAGTTTCAATCCCACCTAAACGGGGACGCAGTGACGGAAGAATGGAATGAACGTCGCGACTGTTGGATGAGCGAGGTGTCAGCAGCAATTGACGAAAAACACCTAGCCAAATTGCTAGTTGAATTAGAATCTAATTTTCAGCGGGAAGCGGTACAAAGTCTCTGGAAAATACTCAGGGCAAGTTGGGTACAAGAATGTCATATAGCATCGACGCTGGAAGAAGTATCAAGTCTATTGCTGGAGCTTGAAAGCAATACAACTTGGGAAGTCGTGACGGATGAATGGCAGGAAAATCGGGAGAATTGGGTACAGGAAATGTACTATTTTATAGAGTAATCATTCACTTAATCCAAATCAACTTTCATGGTGAATGATGTCCCTCCTGTGCGGTTGATTGTCTCGCTTCCCTCAATTAATTTAAATCCACAGCGCTCGTACAAACTCAGGGCTCGATTCGAGCTTCTGACACTCAGGGATACCGATCGATAAGAGACTTTTGCTGCTGACAACAAACGAGCGAGCAACTGCGTTCCTACACCCTGATTAGTATATTCTGGAAGAACGGCGATCGCCAATTCCGGGGTAGTATCGTCAACCCAGCCAAACCCCTTGTCATCCTCTGTAAACAAACGCAGCCAGGCGGCTCCTACTGGCTGGCTCCCGTTCAATTCGATTGCTGCGAAGCCCAGATCGTTTGCACGTCCCCAATTCTTGACATATTTCGCAATTAAAGGATGATTGACAACCGCTTGCACCGTTGATTCGCCTTCTTCTGCCATGTGCGCCGCTTCATATAGCATTTGCCACAGAAAAGGCTCGTCTTCCTGCGTTAGCGGCCGAATAGAATAGTCCCAAACTTTGCCCATAACAACTTTTCCCTGTTGCCCTAATTATTCATCTTTCTGCAAAACCCCATTCAGAAAAATATCGGCTAATCCTTCAGCCATTTCCTGCATTTGCTGCGGAGAAGCATTCGGCTCCATAATCGTATTTTGACTGAAACCCGCGACTGCAAACATACCCAAAAATACCTGAGCGACAATCTTGGGATTCATCTTCCGATAAACTCCTTTTTCCATCGCCGTTTCAAAAAAAGCCTCAGCCACAGCGCTCATTTTTCCGATGACTTCCAACTGAATTCTGTCGCGCAAATCCGGGTGAAATTGCGCCTCCAAAAAACACACCCGCATCATGTCGCTATTCTCGCGGATATTCAGCATCCGCCGCCGCATCACCTGAGCCACTGCTTTGTAACTTCCCATCTCGCTCAATTCTGTCAGCAAATCCGTCAGCAACTCCACCCATCCTTCCGTCGCCACCTCAATCAAAATCGCTTTTTTATTATCAAAATGCCGAAATAGCGTACCCTCCGCCACCCCCGCCGCCGCTGCTAAATCGCGAGTTGTAGTGCCGTCGTATCCGCTGCGGGCAAACAACCGCTGAGCGGCTTGTAAAATCCGCTTTTTGGTTTCTGTTTCAGAAGGAGGAGACTGATTAAAAATTCGCATGGCTTTGCAATCGGTAATTGGCGACTTGGAACAGCAGGTTCAGGACTGAAAAACTAAATTATGTTAAGTTTTAAGTTGTGCGTGATTTTAATCTTAAACTGGAAGTGACGCAACAGACCGCTTATGCCCCCAAAAATCTTCATGCTTAAAAAGCATCTCTTGTTATTCGGCATAAACTTCTTGCCGTTTGACAATCCAAAATCTAAAATCTAAAATCTAAAATCCCATGACCCTTTGTGAGATTTGCTGTATCAGCCTAACATCTGGGGCGCAACAGATCGCTTATGCCTCCAAAAATCTTTATCCTTAAAAAAGAATCTCTGGCCGCCGAGCACAAACATTTTTTGTTTGACAATCCAAAATCCAAAATCTAAAATCTAAAATCGAATGACCCCGCAGTTCCAAAAACCCCGTGAAGCGAAGCTATCCCGTAGGGAATCGCCCGATCGCCAAACTCGATTCATCGCCTCCCTGCTGGCCGCTGTACTGCTGTGGTGGGGAATTTCTCCCGAAATCGCCCTCGCCCGCCCCAACCCCGCTAGCGGCTCCCAAGCAGTCTCTGTTCAACCGTCGCTCGATCGAGTAATCAGCCAAGTCACCGAATTTAAGCTCGACAATGGCATGACATTCATCGTGCTCGAAAGGCCAAGAGCGCCCGTAGCATCGTTTTTGATTAACGCCGATGTCGGCGGCGCAAACGAACCCGACGGTCAAACAGGTGTCGCTCACTATCTCGAACATTTAGCCTTCAAAGGCACGCCAAAAATCGGCACTACCGACTACAAAGCCGAAAAGCCGCTGCTAGAAAAACAAGACCAACTCTTCGAGCAAATGCAAGCAGCCAAGGCCAGCGGCAAAACTGAAGAAGTCGCCAAATTAAAAGCAGAATTTGACAAAATTGAAGCCGAAGCTTCGCAATTTGTCAAGCGCAACGAACTCGGCAAAATAGTCGAACAAGCAGGCGGAGTCGGACTAAATGCCGCTACTTCCACCGACGCCACAATGTATTTTTACAGCCTTCCAGCTAATAAGTTAGAAATGTGGATGTCGCTGGAATCCGAGCGATTTCTCGAACCGGTATTTCGGGAATTTTACAAAGAAAAACAGGTAATTTTAGAAGAGCGCAGGCTGCGAACCGAGAATTCTCCGATCGGACAAATGGTTGAAGTTTTTGCCAACAAAGCTTTCTCTGTTCATCCCTACCGCCGCCCCGTAATAGGCTACACTGAAGACATTAAAAACCTCAGCCGCAGCGACGTGCAGAAGTTTTTCGAGACTCACTACGTCCCCAGCAAGCTGACTGTTGCGGTGGTAGGAGACGTGAAAGCTTCGGAGGTGAAGCGACTCGCTCAAATTTATTTCGGCCGTTACAAGGCGAAACCAGCGCCTCCAGAATTGCAAATTGTCGAACCTCCCCAAACCCAAACTCAGGAATTCACGCTGAAATTAAAAACTCAACCTTGGTACTTGGAAGGATACCATCGGCCGGCGATGAATCATCCCGACAATGCGATTTATGAAATGATTGGTTCTTTGCTCAGCGATGGCCGCACTTCTCGGCTTTATAAGTCTTTGGTAGAACAACAGCAATTGGCGCTGGCGGCTCAAGGTTTCAGCGGTTATCCGGGGGAAAAGTATCCGAATTTGATGTTATTTTACGCTCAAACTGCTCCGGACCGAACGGTTGATGAGGTGGCGGCAGCTTTGACCAAGGAAATCGACCGCCTGAAAACTGAGCCGGTTTCTGCTTTGGAATTGGAGCGCGTGAAAACTCAGGCGAGAGCCGATTTGTTGCGATCGCTAAATTCTAATATGGGCATGGCATTTTCGCTGCTGGACTATCAAGTAAAAACTGGTTCGTGGCGAAATTTGTTCAAGGAATTGGATGCGATCGCGGCTGTTACTCCCGCTGACATTCAGCGTGTCTCTCAGGCAACTTTCCGCCCGGAAAATCGCACGATTGGTAAGCTTTTGCCGCTGTAAGAAGAAGGTTCGGCAACGAAGCAGTGTACAAGATGTAACGGATAAAAGAAACAGGCCTTACGCAAGTCTCACAATTTTTGAGCGATTTTGAGGTTTGTAGTCGATGCTCTAGCCCGCTGCACCGAGGCCGGCGCCCAACTACAAACCTCATTCAATGTGCCATTTGCGTAAGCCCTGAAAAAGAAGGAAGAAACACTCGTTTCCAGGCTCTGCCTGGGAACGCAGATCCAGAGGCTCTGCCTCGATTGAGAATCATCACAATAGGAAACATTGGAGAAAGAATGAAAAGGACTAAATTGAGACTGAAAAAAGTAAAGTTATTTCTGCTATCGCTTTGCTTTTTTACTGTTTCACTGGGCACGTTTAATTTGTTACCTTCCTTTGCGGCGGCACCCAAACACTACGACGAATTAACATTTCCCCCGCTGTCAGAAATTAAACTGCCTAAATACACTCGCTTCGAGCTGAAAAATGGCATCCGGGTGTATCTGATGGAAGACCGGGAACTCCCGTTAGTCGGGGGAACGGCGCTATTTCGCACGGGCGAGCGCTTTGAACCTGCCGATAAAATTGGATTGGGAGGATTGACGGGAGAAGTGATGCGAACTGGCGGCACGAGCCGGCATACGGCTGATGAACTAAATCAGTTGCTAGAACAGCGAGCAGCTTCGGTAGAAACGGGGATTGATGTTGCTTCTGGTACCGCTAATTTTAGTGCTTTAGCTGAAGATGTGGAACCCGTGTTTGACTTATTTGCGGAAGTGATTCGGGAGCCAATATTTGCTCAGGAAAAGTTAGATTTAGCGAAGAATCAAACTCAAGGTGCGATCGCCCGCCGCAATGACGATCCTAACGATATTACCGGCCGCGAGTTTGAAAAGTTAATTTACGGCGATCGCAGTCCTTACGCGCGCACGGTAGAATACAAAACCATCGCCAATATTTCCCGCGACGATGTGGTGAGTTTCTACCAGAAATATTTCCACCCCAAAAACATGATTTTGGGTATTTCTGGCGATTTTGATACTGCTAAAATGCGATCGCTCGTCGAGCAAAAATTTGGCAACTGGCAACCGAATCCAAGTGCAGAAGTGCCTGCGCTACCAACCGTATCGCCAGCAAAGGGCGGCGGCGTATTTTTTGTAAATCAGCCGCAATTAAGTCAAAGTTACGTGCAAATGGGACATTTGGGCGGAATGCTCAGCAGTCCAGATTACGGTGCTTTGGACGTAATGAATGGGGTTCTCAACGGTTTCGGCGGCCGTTTGTTCAATAACGTGCGATCGCGCCAAGGTTTAGCTTATTCAGTATACGCTGCTTGGAGTCCGAGATATGACTATCCGGGGGTGTTTGTCGCTGGAGGCCAAACGCGATCGGACGCAACAGTACCGTTTATCCAGGCAATTCGGGCAGAGATCGATCGTATCCGCACCGAACCAATTACCCCGGCAGAATTAGCTTTCGCTAAAGATTCCACCCTGAATTCTTTCATCTTCAAATTTGAAAATCCCAGTCAAACTTTGTCGCGATTAATTCGCTACGAATACTACGGTTATCCCGAAGATTTCATTTTTCGCTACCGCCGCAGCATCGAAGCAGCAACAATTGCCGACGTGCAGCGCGTAGCCAAGACTTACTTGAAACCGGAGAATTTGGTAACATTAGTAGTGGGAAATACTGCGGCAATTCAACCGCCGTTATCGAGTTTGGGAAATTCTGTCAAAGTGCAATCTGTTGATATCACTATTCCCTCGGCGACTTAACCGATAACAAAGACTTGCATTCCTCTCTTTTCAGTATTTTGTAGGGTGCGTCGCTGCCGAAACTTCGCTGGAATTTGTAAGTTTTTGAGCGACGCACCTAACTATTGTGTGGTGCGTCGCTGTGAGATTGTCGCTCTTTATTTGTGAATTTTCGATGGCTCCACACCCTATGGCTACAGCTAACTCACTAACTCCATCCAAGGTAATCTTACTGGGATTTCAGTTCCAGGATTTTAGACAACTGTTGAACTAAATCCTGGTCTGACATCATTATTAATAGACTGCGTTTAACCTCTGGAGTTAGATCGAGGGCGTAGGCGATCGCCCAACCCAATTCTCTTGGTACAGAGAGTGAAGCTATTCGTTCTGCATAGAATTGAGGGTACTCAACGAGTTGAGGATAATTTGCATTGGTTTCTGCATAGTGAGCAAAAAGCCGTTTCAGGTGATCCAGTGATGAAGAGTCGGTAGCAACTGTCGGAGGTTGGAATGGTTCTACTTCTGCCCACCATAAATCGTCACGCTCAAAGATCCGAATAAGCTGTACAAGCTTTTTTCCAATTCCGCTCAAGTCAAATTGGTCATAATGCTGACCATAACTTGTAACTTGAAAAAGTGTCCCGATGGCTTGAGGTTCTAAAGCATGACCAATCACAATTTCAAATTCACGATAGTGAGATGATTTCGTGTATCGATAACGAATCAACTTTAAATTTTGACATTGATTTCTGTCTATTAACAATTTTGTATTAAAACTGGGAAAAATCATCTCTGGCCATTGCATTAGTGCGTATTCAGACTCAAGGGTCGAAGTAATAGACTGCCGCCATTCTTGGCGTGGGTCTGACTGCTCAAAGAGTCCTTTTGCATAGATCAATCTCGGAATGAGTGTCGGTGAATCGAGCGTGTCGATGGTCACGACAGGTTGGAACTGAACAGTATAGGAAGGAAGATTGGCATCATTAGAGCATTTTTTACAGTCAAAAGTATGGACTATAACCTGATAATTTCCATTGGGTATTTCTAGCCAGGAAGTTGCGTCGTGGTAGCCGAACATTTGAGCGGAGGGCAATAAATCACCGCCATCCAGATACAGGCAATTGTTCCTAACACACAACCGAAAAGTAACAGAGGCGAGCACGTGTAACTGCTCTTGTTCTGTTAGATTTTGATCTGTAAAGCGAATGAGAAATGCCCCATCTGCTCCTGTCGTGATGGCAACCAGATTACCAGATGCGAACTCTTTGCTAATCGCAAACTCATGCCAACACCATTCCTCAGGATTTTGAAGACGATGAGCGAGATCGTCAGGATGGAATAGAAACCATGTAGCGATCTCAGTTCCTACAACACGTTTTTCATCTAGCATCAGAAGTTCTACCTGAAGTGTATGGATTTAACGACGGACTAAACCAGTTTTAATAGCAGGTTCCGTGAACACCAACTCATAAAGATTGAACTCGTTTTCTTCTAACCCTTTTTACTGGTTATTAGGCTAAGCGCCTGGGAACCAGTTAAGGACGTGGTAATGCCGTTTTAACTTTGTAGTAAGGACTAAAGTCCTTCTAGTTATGAGCAATAAGCGGGCATCATATAACTCCTGTTTGCGGAATGCCGATCGCCCCCTTGAAAAACTCGGCTGACAGACATCCCGCCCGTTCACGCCAGCCGATCGGGATCGACACCCAACTCGCGCAACTTTGCCACCAATACATCCGCCCGCTGGCGTTCCTGTTCTGCCCGCAGCCGTTCCTGTTGGGCCTGTTCCGAGCTCCACAGCAGCAAATTTTCCTGCGAATCCCACCAGCGCAGCCAATTCATAGTTTGCCCCAGCCGTTCCCCCGACCAAATCCCCAGCCACAAATCTAACTCTGGAATCCGCACCCGTCCCTCAGCATCAGCGGTCTGGGCTGCATAACCACCATTTTGCAGATACCGCACTTCCAGCTTGGGCTCGTAGGGATCGTAGGTAACATAGGTGGGCACTTGCAGAATCTGTTCGTAGAAGTAGAGCTTGCCATAGGGAGGAGTCGATCGCGCCGACAGTTCGGCGTAATCTTCGTTAGACAAAAACTCCATCACCACCGATACCGGCGCACCTTCGAGATTGGGCGTGTAACTGCGACGAATGCTGCCCTCTGCGACTCGATGCACTTGCGGCACGTAAAACCAATCCGGTGCTTTGACTACAGTCTGCTTATTTACTGTCGCTACCAGTCCAAAATTGGAACCGATTAGTGCGATCGGTTGAATGCGTCCGGCGGCTCCCAGAGCATCGGTGAGGGCGGCAGCAAGGGGCGGTTGTTGAATATTTTCCACGGGATCGTCCGGTAATACAAAGTCGGCTGGTAAGGCTTCCCAGGTGACAGTTGGTGCTTTGGAACTTGATGGGATTTGAAGAACCATTAGTTTATACCATTTGACATTTTAGATTTTAGTAGGGACACGGCAATGCCGTGTCCTTACCCGGAGGACACGGCATTGCCGTGTCCCTACGTTTTCCCGCACAATCCTCAACTAAAAATCAATACTTAAAGGCGCTCTCGGAAACGGAATCACATCCCGAATATTCCCCATTCCCGTCATAAACTGCACTAACCGCTCAAATCCCAAACCAAACCCAGCGTGAGGCACAGTACCGTAGCGGCGCAAATCCAAATACCACCACAATTCCTCCTTATTCATACCCTGCGCTTCCATGCGCCGCTCCAACACATCCAGCCTTTCTTCCCGCTGCGAACCGCCGATAATTTCCCCAATATTAGGAGCCAAAACATCCATTGCTCGCACCGTTTTCTCGTCATCGTTTAAACGCATATAAAATGCTTTAATCTCCACGGGATAATCGCTGACAATCGTCGGCTTTTTAAACAAATCCTCAGCCAAATAACGCTCGTGTTCCGACTGCAAATCTAAACCCCAACTTACGGGAAAATCAAATTTTTTGTCGGCTTTTTCCAAAAGTGCGATCGCCTCCGTATAAGTAATCCGCTCAAACTGATTGTTAATGATATTTTCAGCAGTAGCCAAAACCGTTTTGTCAATGCGGTCGTTGAAAAACTCCATATCTTCCGGGCAATGCTCCAAAACGTATTTAAAAATGTACTTTAAAAACGCCTCAGCCAAATCCATATCTCCCTGCAGATCGCAGAAAGCCATCTCCGGTTCAATCATCCAAAACTCAGCCAAATGTCGCGAAGTATTAGAATTTTCCGCTCGAAAAGTCGGCCCGAAAGTGTAAACATTGCCGAAAGCCATCGCCATAACTTCCGCTTCCAACTGACCGCTAACTGTTAAATAGGCGCGCTTTCCAAAAAAGTCTTTAGCATAATCTACCTCTTGCGAATCTGTGCGCGGCACGTTCTTTAAATCAAAGTTGGTAACGGCGAACATTTCCCCCGCCCCTTCGCAGTCGCTAGCAGCAATAATCGGAGTATGAACCCACAAAAAACCGCGTTCTTGAAAAAATTGGTGTACCGCCGCCGAACAAGCATTGCGGACTCGAAAGACAGCACCGTGGGTGTTTGTGCGCGGCCGCAAATGCGCGATTGTCCGCAAAAATTCAAAGGAATGGCGCTTTTTTTGCAGCGGATAAGTTTGCGGGTCTGCATCCCCATAAACTTGTACTTGCGAGGCTTTCAACTCAATTCGCTGTCCTTTTGCTGGAGACGCTACCAGCACACCCGACACTTCTAGAGATGCACCTGTATTCAGTTGTTTCAGTACATTTTCAAAATCTGGCAAATCGGAATTTATGACTACTTGCAAGTTAGCCATCGCCGAACCGTCGTTGACTTCGACAAAGGCAAATCCTTTCAATTCGCGCTTAGTGCGAACCCAACCTTGAACCGTTACAGTGTCGTCGGGTTCACCTGCGCGCAAAATTGCTGCTATTCGTTGATTTGTCATAATATCCACTCCTGTTTATTTAATATTTTGCACCATATTTCTCTCTTTTCTCTTCCTCTGCGCCCTCTGCGCCCTCTGCGGTAAATAAAAAAATCAAAAATCCCAACTCCCAACATCCTTCAACCTGCATAGGATTTCAAAATCCAACCGATCAAAATGCCAAGCCCCCCAAACCGAACTGCTTGCCAAAAAGGTTGTTTTATGCTTCCCCAAGAAAACAGGCTGCTTTCTAAATTCAACTCGATAGTTTCCAATTCTTGCTCAATTTCCCGCAATTCTTTTTTGAGTTGCGGCAATGGATTTCGGCGCCCTGACTGGCGGATTTCTTCGCGGCGATGGCCGAGTTCGACTTGGCGCTGTCGATCGACCTGAATTTGAGTGTACCGTTCTTTGACTGCCGCGAGCGATCGCTCCACTGCTGCGATCGCTTGAACAAACTCACTTTCATCATCTCCCGGTGTCTCTCGATTTAAATCTGACGGCTGTTGAGGCATTTTGATCTGCAAACCTGACAATAATTTAAAAAAACCAATTCGCTATTAAGTTGTTATTATGTCAAGTATATTATTTGTTAAATTTAGAAACGGCAGCCAAATCGCTATAATTGCCACCTATGCTTGAAACTACACAAACAACCCAAACTGTCAACCTCAACGAGCTTAGCACGGTAGAACTAGCCCAAGCTCTCGCCGCGCGCCTCGCCATCCCCGAAAAAGATTGGCACCGCCTCAAAGCCAACCGTTCCGCGCGAGCCTGCGAGCAAGCCGCGGCCGCTCTGGTCTTTTTGCTCAAAAAACAGCCAGAAGAAGCTCTCCCGCGCTTAAACCAAGCAGCAGGATGGCTGGATCGATCGATATCTGCTCCTCCCTGTCCGACCCACGGCAAATAATTTTGAGTGTTGAGTCTTGAGTTTTGACTTGATTAGTGGCTCAAAACTTAGACAATCGCGCCGCTCGATCGAGCGGCGCGATTGTGAGTTCAAAAGATTTATACTTTTTTAACTCAAAACTCACATTTTGCATTACGATCGGCTATCAATAGCCAGATCCTCCAAGTTCTCACTGCAAGGTTGAGCCCGGGAACGAAAAAAATTCCAGGTCTAGCTGAGGTGAAAACTGCTGCCAAATAGCGGTGCTAGCGCAAGCGAGGCAGGCGGTAGCCACTGGGAAGTTCTTTGCACAGCCGTAACTCTGTACCTTGAGAATTCCACTCTACCCGATCGAATATTTGGTAAAGAATAAACAACCCCCTACCACATTCCTGTTCCACATGGGGGAGTGCAGATTCATCTACAACATCCTCTGCTAGGAGACTGTCGCAATCATCGGTATAAAGGTTGCAATTGCAAGGAGCATTAAAGCCCGAACCTTCATCCGATATTACCCACCAATATTGGTTTTGGACGACCGAAAAACGGACTCCAACAGTTTTACCGGGGTCTAACTTGTTTCCATGCTTAGCAGCATTTACCAAAGCTTCTTGAAGCCCCAACCGCAATTCCGCTTGCGAGTAATCCGGCACCTCTGCTAGGAGCAGATCCAAAATAGGACAAAGGTATAGAGTAGAAGCGAAGCTAATCGTAATCCAATTGCGTCCGACCGGACGGGGTGAAATAGCAATCACTCAGAAAACTCCCTAACTTTCAGGTGGATAAAGTTCACACCCTGCATAGTTGGCTCCCTAGTATTCAAAATGCTAATTAATTGAGCGCCGCAGCTCTACTTCTATCTTAGAGTATCAAAGCAGTTAAGAACAGCAAACAACGTCACAAAATATTCAGCGATTCTGAGAAACTTCTGCAGAGAACCATCAGTAATTTTACTTATAACTTCTCCCAGCAGCCAGATTTTTGATGTCGGCTTTTGCCAACTCGCAACGCTTAGGCTCGCTGCCTCCCCCAAGCCGTCAACAGATCCTACCAAACGATCCCCACCTTGAAAAGCTCGGAAATAACTATAAAAAAGCCGATCCCTTCACCCTTGCCAATCGGGTTCGACACTCGCAGCCGCTGCTTTGCGCCGATCGCCAACAACTTGCTAGGCTACCCCACAGCAAAATCATCATACCTAGGTGTGTTGCAGCCCAGACCCGATATATTTCCCAAATGCGATCGGGCAAAATATCTCCCATTGTTGCGACTCTCACAAAATCAATATTCGTTACAAAACTTATTCATCCTGAGAGCGGGCTATCGCGATCTCCCAACTCGCCCAAATAGAATAATTCTTTGCTGGCGCAAGCCCGGCGCGTTTGCAAAACTTTATAAATCTGAGCGTCGCGATACAATATTTAAAGTAAATAATTATTTCTTTACATTATGCAAGCAACCCCAGCCATGACTTCAGCCCCCATAGCCGGCACTTACTGGCAGTGGCGGGGGCATTCAGTATACTACGTTCGATCCAGCGATCGGCATCCAGAACGCCCTCCCCTGCTGTTAATTCACGGTTTTGGAGCGTCCACAGACCACTGGCGCAAAAATATCAGCGGGCTGAGCAAAGACTTTGAAGTGTGGGCGATCGACTTGATTGGATTCGGGCGATCGGCAAAACCCGAATTGCAGTACAGCGGCGACCTCTGGCGCGACCAACTCCACGACTTTATCACCAACATCATCGGTCGGCCCGCCGTATTAGCCGGCAACTCCCTCGGAGGCTACGCCGCCTTGTGTGTAGCAGCCCAGCGCCCCGAATCAGCAGCCGGACTGATATTAATCAATAGCGCCGGGCCCTTCAGCGAACCGCAGCCCGCACCCGAAGCCCCACCCCTGCAAAAAGCCATATCTGCGGTTGCTAAAACTTTATTTCAGCAAGATTGGGCAAGTTTTCTGCTATTCCAGTACGTGCGCCAGCGATCGACAATTCGGAAAACCCTAGAAAAAGTTTATCTCGACCAAAGCGCCGTCACAGACCAATTAGTAGAAGAAATTTACCTTCCCTCCTGCGATCCCGGTGCCCCCAAAGTATTCGCCTCCGTATTCCGAACACCCCAAGGCGAAAAAATCGACGTATTGCTGAGTCAATTAAAATGCCGGTTGCTAATGCTGTGGGGAGAAGGCGACCCGTGGATGAATTCTACAGAAAGAAGCGCCAAATTTCGCAACCACTATCCAGAGTTGACAGAACACTTTATCAAAGCCGGTCACTGTCCCCACGACGAAGTACCAGAACAGATAAATGAACTGATTCGCACATGGATAATTGACAAGGGCATAGGGCATGGGGCATAGGGCATAGGGCATAGGGCATGGGGCATAGGGCATGGGGCATAGGGCATGGGGCATAGGGCATAGGGCATGGGGCATAGGGCATAGGGCATGGGGCATGGGTTACTGGTTATTGGTTATTAGAACTGAAGAACTAACGAGAAACATAGGACAAATAACCAATAACCAATAATCAATAACCAATGACTAATGACTAATGACTAATGACTGATGACTTCATTTAACTTTCTGGTTAATCTCAACTCAAATATTCTGAGGATACGGAAACCATGACCAGCAAAAAGACTCGCCGCAATTTTATATTGAGCAGTATAGCTGTTGCCAGCGGTATTGCAGGTGCTAAGGCGATCGAACAGCAGGATCGGGAAATCGCAGCCGCACCCAATAACAAGGCGGCCGCCACAGTAAAAATGCCAGAACGACTGTTAGGCAACACCGGCGTGAAAGTGCCGATTTTCGGTTTGGGGGGAGCCGGACAAACACCGCTGTCGCAGCCGGGAAGAGAAGCAGAAGCGGCGACGCAAATTGAACGCGCGATCGAACTAGGCATTCGCTATTTTGACACGGCGGCCGAGTACGGGCCCAGCGAAGAAAACTTAGGCAAAGTTTTGCCAAAATATCGATCGCGCCTATTCCTAGCCACAAAAACCTCCGCCAGAGACAGAGATGGCGCGTGGAGAGACTTAGAGCGATCGCTCAAAAGATTGAAAACCGATCGGCTAGACTTGTGGCAACTCCACCACGTCTCATTCCAAACAGAATTAGACCAAATTTTCAGTGCCAAAGGAGCAATAAAGGCGATCGAAGAAGCCAAACAGCAAAAAATAATTCGTTTTGCCGGCATCACCGGACACCACGAACCAGCCATCATTGCCGCAGGCTTGCAGCGCTATCCTTTCGACACAACATTAATCTCCCTCAACGCCGCCGAAAAACATCACCCGCGCTCCTTTGTTACCAGTGCTTTACCAGTCGCCCAAGCCAAAAACATCGGTGTCATAGCCATGAAAATACCAGCTTACGGCAAATTATTTCAGAACGGTGTTTTAGATGGAATGCACCAAGCAATGGGCTACACGCTTTCACTCCCCGGCGTCCACTGCTGCGTCATCGCCGCCGACTCAGTAAAGCAATTAGAAGAAAACTTCCAAGTCGCCCAAGCATTCCAACCCCTGAACACAACAGAAATGGCAGCACTTGAAAAGCGCACCGCCGCCGCTTGGCAAGAAAATACCTTTTTCCGACAGTGGACTTAGATCTGATGTTGGGAAATGCGGCGCTCGTCGCCGCTCTACTTGCTGTTAATATTGAACAGGAATCACCAATCCAGGTATAATGGGTTGAGGAATGGAAAATATATAAAACTAACGGTTTCAGGTTCCTCTCTATCTGATAGTTTATTAACAGGACATTTTTTAATGAAATTAGAAATTAGAAACTTAGGTGTTGTTGAAAAAGCAGAAATTGATTTAAAGCCTTTAACTGTTTTTATTGGTCGTAATGGTGAAGGGAAAACATGGGCTGCATACACTTTATCAGCGATCCTCGGACAGCAGGGATACGGAAATTACTTAAAAGCTTATCTTGACGGTAAAACCCAAGAGACATATCCAATCATAGATAGCGCACTTCAGCAACTTTTTGATGAAGGTAATGCACAAATTGATATGATTAAATTTGCTAATGACTGTGCGGAAATTTATATTAATGATGTGGCTCGTTTTGCTCGAAACTGGATGCCCTCTTTTATGGCTACAGAACGAGCAGATTTTGAAAAATTGCAAGTAGATTTTAAGTTGGAAGAAACAAAATTAGAGTTTCAGGAAAGGATAAAATCCGTTTCTGTCGAAAGAGAAATTTCTTTGGGCTTACTAAATTCTGTGAAAGAATCAGGCGAAACAATATTATACTTTTATTTAGGAGGAGGCAAAGATTTGAATAAGCTGCCTAAAACAGCGATTAAGCGATTCGTAATTCAGGAAATTTTTCAGATGCTCCACAGAGCATTTTATGATTGTATACATATATTCCCTACTGAAAGGACTACTTTTATAACTTTTCCCTTTAGCTCTTTTAGAGTCAAAGAAATTAGAGGCGAACAACCTTTAAAAGAGAGAGATAAATCTGAATTGGGACGAAGAGAAACGCCTTTACTGGAACCAGTAAAGCGTTTTTTGGAGATGATTTTAACAATCTATCAAAAACAAAACACAGACAGAGATGAGGAAATAAAACAAAATCCTCGATTACAGGAATATATCAACTTAGCTGATTTCTTGGAAAAGGAGATTTTACAAGGAGAGGTCGGCTTTGAAACAACATCCGAATTGCGAAAAGAACTACTTTTTCAACCGAAAGAAAGTACCAAGTTGGAGATGCCTATTGTTTCTTCAATGGTAAAAGAATTAGCTCCATTAGTTCTCTGTTTGCGCTATTTAGTTAAACCAAATGAGTTACTGATAATTGATGAGCCAGAAATGAATTTACATCCAGCGGCTCAAGTAGAGATAGCTGAATTTTTGGCAATGTTAGTCAATGCTGGATTGCACGTCTTAATTACAACCCACAGTCCCTACATTGTTGACCATCTTGCTAATCTCATGCAAGCAGCTAAGCATGAAGATCCAGATAGCATTAAAGAAATGTTTTATTTAGAGCGAACAGATGCTTTTATTTCTCAAGAAAAAGTTTCAGTCTATTTGTTTGAGGATGGAACAGCAAAAAACATTATCAGTGAAGAAGGTACAATAAATTGGGAAACTTTTGGTCAAGTGTCTGATGATGTTTCCCGCATTTATGCTAATTTACTGAAAATTCAAGATTGAGAGACAGTTAATGCCTTTTGAAAATTTGCTTTTATCCTCCTGTTTACTTCCAGGTCAAACCTATTTTAAGGAAAGTCAAGCTTCAGTAAAAGTAGAACCCCTAGCGGGCGAAACAATACTTTTTTTTAACATAGATGACCAATCAAATCCTAGTTGTAAGCTGCGTCAATTTTTATGGGGAATAGAAAAAGGTCAACAAATGTGCGACCTGATAGTGTTTTACGCTAAAGACAGCGAGCGCGTTATCTGTTTTGTAGAATTAAAAGATAATATCGGTGATTTAGGTCATGGCACACAGCAAGTAATTAATACATACAATACTTTCAAGGTACATCTGAAAAAAAGTTATACGGCGAAAGCATTTATTTATGCGTGTGCCGGTTCTTTACCCTACGAACATGAGGAATATCAGAGAGAGTTATTAAAGACGTTTGGGAAAAATAATTTTGATTTTAATAACAGAAGTAATGATGCTTTAGGTGATTTGTTGCGGGGAAACCCACCTAAAACAGGTGGAGGGAAGCGGAAAAATAAAAAGTAGAAAAAATCTGTCAATTAAGGCTATTCAATAAGATGTTTTTGAAGCGCCACACCTAGGTTATCTCTTTCCTTGCACCTCTGGGGTGAAAACTCCCCAAATCAAAAAACAAGGCGACATGGTTGGTCGCCTTGTTTTTTATTATAAAAAATGCACTTTGTCAACAGCCAAGAGCTACTCTTTTTTCCGTTTAGCGTTATCTAACCGCCTGCGATCGCGCCACTCAGCCGCGGTCAAATAAGCGACCCCGCCAGTCACCGTCAGCAGCAGTACAAAGGCTACTAAAACGAGAATATTAGCAATCGAAAATTCCACAACGCCTCTTCCTCTGATTTTACATTTTCTACTTTCAATTTTAGATTAAAAATGTTAACAATTAACAGTTGAATTTTGACTGCTAACTGTTAACTCTTAACACTCAATTCAAACTGCTGGCAACTCTTCCAAAATTGTAAACCTCACATGATTAATTGCCAGAGTCCCCACGGAAACATCCTCCTTGTTTAAAGGAAGACCCCCGCTCGTGAGACTTTGAAACCGAATTCCCTTGCCAATTTCTACGTGATACCAAGCCAAACCCATAAAAAATCGCAAAGGATAAGGGCCTCTGTCTTGAATATCATCAGGATTAGATTCCATCGGTACCCAGCCAAAACCCGGAATGTAAAATTCCAGCCAAACGTGATTGAAATCAGGCTCCAGCGACACCCCTTTTCTGTCCGCAAAAGCCGGACACTTGTAGCGCCCGATCGTGCGACAAGCAATCCGGTTCAACCTTGCCAAAGCCAACAATACCCCCACGTACTCGCCGCAAGAACCAATGCCGCGGCGCAGTACAAGATCCGGAGTGTCAATGTGAGGCCTAATCCCGTAAGAAAGTTGGTCGTAAACAAAATTGCGAATGCTCAGTAACTGCCTCAAAATATTAGTTTCCGAGCCAATGGCAGCCACAGCAGCCGATCGCACAATCTCCGTATCCATCGCCAAATTGTCATTGTCCACCAAATACTTAGCTGCAAAATCCGGCGACAGCTTCGGAATCTTTTCGACATCCCGAGGCGACAACTGATACTTAATCGAGCGAACTTCTAACAAAGCCTTCCAGCCAAAAATTCGGCGTTCCCCCTTAAGCAGCCGATCGAACTTAAACACCGCCACCCGTTCCCCTTCCTGAATTTCCTCAGTAAAAGGCATTCCGATCGGCGTAATTTTCCTGACCTTTTGCCGATGAGTTTCCGAAGGCAAAGCAATCCGCCACTCCAAATTTTCGATTTCTACCTCATCGAGAGGAGACAGTTCCTCCACATAAGACATTTCCATCAAAAAACCGTTTGACAGAGCGTAGCGGTCGGCTTCATTGTAGTGAAAATACAAAGGGTGAATAAAAGTGCGATCGCGCTTTGTCAACTGAAAAGGATCTTCCGCATTCGGGTCATCCCGGATGTAAAGTTCATCCCCGGAATAAGCCACGTACAAAACCTCCTCTCCGGTTTCGGAATCCTTGTGAAAAGCCAAACCAGAAGGCGACTCAAAGGGAGTCAAAACGCTAAATTTAATCTCCCCAGTTGCCCGTTCCAAACAGTAAACAGTTTGCTCAGTCTTGTCGCAAACCCAAAGTTCTTCTTCCCGGACAGTGATATTTTCTACCCCAATACCGGGAGCGTAAAACCGAGTAATTTCCCGACCCGTTTTCCCGTCAAAAACCAGAATAGATCCCAATCTCTGGCACGTAACATAAAGCGTAGATTTCC
This sequence comes from Microcoleus sp. K4-B3, assembly GCF_036704615.1. NCBI lineage: Bacteria > Bacillati > Cyanobacteriota > Cyanophyceae > Oscillatoriales > Microcoleaceae > Microcoleus > Microcoleus sp. K4-B3. The sequence continues at coordinate 4,700 of NZ_JAUBSF010000028.1, read as the reverse complement.
AAACAGCAATCCCGTCAGCAGCATAAGAAAGCGAAACAAAATGTTCTGATTTGAGTTCAGCGATCGCCCCGCCCCGAATTGCCCCCGGACAGCAACAAATATCCTCATCCCGCGCAAACCAGAGAGTATCTTCCGAAATAGCCAGCCCCGTTGCGCCGGCAAACTTAGCCGTTTGATAAGGATTCAAAACAGTAGTGTTGTCACTTTCTCGATCGATCTCCAATAGCAGCCCTTCGGCGCGATCGACAGCGAACAACCTATTTCCTAAAAAAGCAATGCCGTGCAGTGCCAAGACTCCGATGGGTCTTACCATCCGCAGCCCCGAAGGCTGTTTGTCCGAGAGAACAGGTGAATCGAGATTCATGCTAAATTTCTTGCCGGTATTGTACAGAAAACCTGATTTGTAACTTGTAGCCGATCGCTTGAGGTTCACCAGCAAAATTGCCGAGTTTCCTGATATCCAGGACTGACGCATCAACCGGGTGTTTTTACGAAAAGAGGCGTTGTAGCCTCTTGTCAGAGTTAAAAAACCTGGAATATTAGTCTGTGTCAAAATTGGGTTAAACAAGCTCAACCCAACCTCCTGCCGTGAATGCAAGTAAGTATAACTACTAAGCTACCACTGAAAAACGCGACAGAGAATTCTATGTTGATCAGAGCGACCAAACTAATCGTATCTGCCTGAAGATATAAATTAAGTACAACAGATTACTATATGCGTCAAAACCTTGGGTAGAATAAAACCGTGCGATAAAGTTCCTAGGTTTATTAGAAGGCAGGTTCGTCATGGCTTGGAAGTCTGCTCTAAATATCGGTGCCATTTCCTTAATTCTGTCTGTAGACGCAGTTGCCGTTGGTAGTTTCTTAATACCAGCAAAGGCTCTCAACAGCCCCGCAAACAGCGTCCACCGCCACTCACAACCGCAGCTACCCCTCAACTGGCAAACAGTTCAACCCCCTGAACCCAGCGGAAGCAGACCGAACAACCAGCAATTAGGAGCCGCGTGGAATAGCTTTCAACCGCCGGAGCAGGGAGTACCCGGAAGGCGGGAAGGGGGAGGAACCCGCGGCTTAGAATGCCCGACCGCCACAACTGCCTTAACTGCCTTGATTCCCCAATCAACTATGGGGCAAACCATATCAGCAAAGCCGACTTTTTTCTACTACCTTCCGGTAGCCATCGACAAAACAGTTCAGTTTGAGTTAGCAGACGAAAGGGACAAAACACTATACAAAAAAAGTTTTCGCATGGTAACTAGCCGTGCAGGTGTCGTTAGCGTCAGCCTCGACTCCGACGACAACTCCCCAGCCCTGGAAGTTGGCAAAAACTATCAATGGTACTTTACTATCAAATGCAACCCAAAAAACTATACAACAGATGATGTTCTCGTTTCCGGGTGGATCAACCGCACCGCACTCGCCCCAAACGTGAAAGCAGAGTTGGATCGATCGCCCGATCGCGCCAAGCTCAGCATCTTCGCCCAACAAGGTCTCTGGTACGAGTACCTGGCAACTCTAGCTCAATTGCGCATCGCGTCTCCCAGCGATGCCAGTTTAGCGATCAAGTGGTCAGCAGTGTTGAACTCAGTCCAACTCGGCAAAATCGCCCAAGAACCCTTAGTCGCAAGTGAGTTAACACCTATCACAAGACAATAATTCGATACCAGTTAAAAAAAAATGCAACGGTAGGCAAGCCCCAAACCGTGATAGCCGCCATAAGTCATTGCCAAATCTAAAATTTAAAACCTAAAATAGTATGACTTGTGCAGCAAGTACGAAAAACTCGGTTTCGAGCGCGGTATTTGGCAGCGCCACAGATGATTTTTGCCTGTTCCGGGTTTTTTGGTCGATCGTCCTAAATAAATTAAAATTTTTGTGCTAATCAGCAGTTCGGGCTTGTGGCATCTTGAAAGCCGGACTGGGGAAATTTTGATGTCAAATTTCGTCTAATACTAAATGATAAACTGGCATAGTCAAACAGCCGACAAACTTATTTTAGAGAAATTATTAATTATGCACCCGAATGCAAATATTGCACTATTTAGGTTGGGGATTTCACTTCTAACAGCGCTCCCGATGGCTTGCTTTTATGCCAATAAAGCTATATCCCAAACGGACGATATTTCTCAGTTTCCAGTCGCCGCTGACAACTCAGCAGATAGGGGCAACGAAGTATTAGCCCTGCAAAAACTGGAAATCAAGCAGGATGAAACTGCAACAAACTTAAATCAAATCCCCGATTCCATCGAGAGCAATCCTGAACCAGAAACACAATCGAACCCCGCCGAGAACAGGCAAGATGCTTGTTCCACAATCGATGAAACTGCTTGTGGTGCGGGCATCTTGCCCGAACAAAAAAATCTGGTTGACAACGATCCCAAGTGTCAGAACCAGCTAGATTGCAATCATGTTTTAGCCCAGAACCCACCCTCGCCACCTCTCAACCTGCCTCCGCCACCGACTCAGCCAGATCCAAATCGCGATCGATTTCTGCAACCGGTCCCGCAGCCTTCCCCAGAACCTCCCCAAGTACCGCCAACAGTAGCGCCCCAACCCCCGTCGCCAGTTCCCCCAACGCTGCCGAATGCAGCAATTGAGGTGCAGAAAATTCAAGTAGTTGGCAGCACAATTTTAAGCCAAGACGAAATTAATGCCTTAGTCAAGCCGTTAGAAGGCCGTTCGGCTACCCTAGAAGAACTCAAACAAATCGCTGACAAAATTACCGAAATTTACCTCAATCGTGGCTACATCACTTCGAGAGCAGTCTTGCCGCCCCAAACTATCACCGCAGGGGTCGTCCAGATTCAAGTGATCGAAGGCAAGCTGACCCGAATTGAGGTAGAAGGAACTAAAAGATTGCATCCAAGTTACATCCGCAGCCGGCTTCGACTCGGGGCCCGAATGCCTTTAAGCACAGCTTCATTAGAAGACCAACTCCGGCTGCTGCGAGTCGATCCTTTATTTGACAATGTAGAAGCCAGCCTGCGGGCTGGGGATAATGAAGGCGAGAGCATTCTGATCGTCCGAGTCTCGGAAGCTAATCCGTTTCAACCTAGTTTCAGCATTGACAATTATTCGCCTCCCAGTGTCGGTTCCGAAAGATTGGGAGTTAGTTTGCGGCACCGCAATATAACGGGAAATGGCGACGAACTTGCGGCGGCTTATTACCGATCGCTCGGCGATTCAGACGTGTTCGATTTCAGCTATCGCCTGCCACTAAATGCGATGAATGGCACTTTGCAATTGAGGGCGGCGCCGAATCGCAATAGTATCGTACAAGCACCTTTTAACCGTTTTGACATTTCGGGAAAATCGCATTTATTTGAAATTAGTTACCGCCAGCCGCTGCGGAGAACGCCGATCGAAGAATTTGCCTTATCTGCCGGTTTTACTTATCAGACAGGCAGAACTTTTCTCGCCGGCGAACCGTTTCCTTTTGGCATCGGCCCGGACTCCAATGGTGTCACCACTACGAGCGCCATTAAGCTGGGACAGGACTACATTCGGCGCGATCCGCAGGGTGCTTGGGCGGTGCGATCGCAATTTACGATCGGCACTAGCTTGTTTGATGCTACTCAAAACGAAGGTTCCGATCCAGACGGACAATTTTTTAGCTGGCTGGGTCAAGTGCAGCGAGTACAGCGATTGAATGACAAACATTTATTAATTTTGCAGTCAGACTTGCAGTTGTCAGCTAATAGTTTGTTGCCTTCACAGCAATTTGTAATTGGCGGCGGGCAATCTTTGCGCGGCTACCGCCAAAATGTCCGTTCTGGCGATAACGGCTTCAGAGTTTCGATCGAAGATCGGATTACTTTGCAGCGTGATGCTTCGGGAAATCCCAAACTTCAATTGGCTCCATTTTTGGATGCGGGTACGGTATGGAACGTTGCGAACAATCCAAATAAATTAACCAATCAGACATTTTTAGCAGGTGTGGGTTTGGGGGTAATCTGGGAACCGATACAGCGGCTGAGCCTGCGCGTAGATTACGCTCTTCCTTTGGTGAGAATTAGCGATCGGGGCGACAATCTGCAAGATAAGGGAATTTACTTCAACATAATTTATACACCCTAAAATGGTAAGAATTCAGGTCTAAATTTGAGGAATTAAAGATGGTTCTTGCATATCGGGATTAACCATCGCTTTTATAGCTTGCTCAAAAAAATCAATTACGGAACGTCCTTGACGACGACAAGTTTGTACAACCGTTAATAAATTGGCAGTATGTTTAACCCACATTCCGCAAGTCTTTAAATAGAATTGATGGTTGTAAATTTGAAAAATTCAAGCCGGAAGTGATTGCCCCGTAATCACTTCCGGCTTTTTTGAGTTACAATGAACGAATTAGGATCGAAGAGGAAAAAACCATGAATGAGTATCAAGAAGCCATAAAAGTCTTAAATTTAGACCATCTAGGAATAGTAGCAGGCATAATAGACGAGATGGAATTAGTAGAAGAAGTCAATAAAATAGTAGGAATAACAACCCAATAAATTCTCAGCCCAGGACAAATCATGAAAGCAATGATTTTGAATGGACTAGGATTTTTAAGCGCCCCATTATACATATTCGAGGAATTTTTCGTAGTCCAAGCAACATCACATCTAATCGGAAAGGGAATAAGCTGTTAAACATCTAAACTGCATTAACTAAGTTGCCTTTATTTTTTATCTTTCGGTTCCATTTCATAATTAGTC
>NZ_JAUBSF010000175.1:0-4880 GCF_036704615.1 Microcoleus sp. K4-B3 | reverse complement strand
AAAACTTATTCGAGCGTCGGCTTGAATCAATCATCAATCCTTCTCTGGGTCTTCCATTATTTATTCAGCAAACCCTAGCTAATCATCACCAAAAAATAGTATAAACTAATGGACTGAGGAACGATAAAATCAACGTGTATCAGCCCGTGCAGAAAGAAACTGAGATGACAGTAGAAAACCACGGGCGATCTGGGCTTGGTCGCCGGTTTAGTTGATGACCTAGGAATCGTCCAAAAAATCAATATGTTAACCAATTTAAGATGGTTGACTCGTGTATCGCTGGGCATCAAACAAGCGCAGAAACTGGCATCTCAGCTCAAGGTCGCAGAACAAGCGCGATAGTTCTGTGACGGGATATCGTTCGTTGATTCAGCAGTGATGTATAATCGTCACATTGCTCAAGATATCTGCTGGGAATTAATAGTTAGTTTGGGTTGGATTTTAGATGTTTTAGGGATTAAGAAAATTTAACTCATGCCCGAACGTGTATTTTTAGGAATTCCCAACAGCTTTATGCTGAGTGACACAGAACTTCGGGTATTTTTACTCACTATTGTCTCGGACGATCGACTTCGAGTCGCACTCTTGCAGTGTATGCTGCCCGTTGGGGGGTGAGGAATCTGGGATTGTGCGGATTTGGTATCAAAAGCTCTCTAACGCCACACTCGCCTTAAATTCAACACAAATCCTGGCAATACGTCTTCCCCAGATAACTCCGCAGGATTGATTAATATTTCTACTTCTGCTTGCTGTCGATAAATCTCTACCTGCCGGTTTTGCGGGTCAATCAACCAGCCCAATCTTGCGCCGTTGTCCATGTATTCCCACATCTTAGTTTGAAGGGTGGAGAGACTGTCTGATGCCGATTCCCTACGGGATAGCTTCGCTTCACGCAATTCTACTACAAAGTCTGGACACAGGGGCACGAAGCCTTTGCGCTGTTTTGGAGTTAGTGCCTCCCAGCGAGTTCTACTCACCCAGGAAGCGTCGGGAGAACGGCGAGCACCGTTAGGAAGGATGAATCCAGTAGAAGAGTCAAAGCCTTCTCCTAAATCTTCGTGTGTTTCGCACCAGTTGCCTACTTGCGTACTGATACTTAGGTTGCGGCTGCCTGATTCTCCTCCTGTGGGTGGATTCACGATTAATTCTCCTTGTGCGGTTCTCTCTAATCTCAAGTCGGGATTTGCCAATGCTAGGGCCTCGAATTGTTCTGGGGTGACAAAGAGGCCGATCGAATTTGGCAATTCAATGGATATGGTTTCTGGTTGAGTAATTGTTTGTACCATATTTAATTCCAGGCTTTTTCAGGTAGAACTCCGCAACAAGAAAAGAGTTAAAAACGGTATTGTGTAGGGTGCGTCGCTGCGATATTTTCAAGCTGATTTGCAGATGATCGATAGCGACGCACCCTACGGTATCTCAATTAGGGGGCGGGTTTACGAGATTGTGGGTTTTAGGCAATTATTGTCGGTGAAACCCGCCCCTACAAATTTTTGACCATGGTGCAATCTATCAGATATTTTCTACAACTGTCCGAAACCTTTTTTGGGCTTATCTTTTTTCTTTTTCTTCTTCTGCTGGGCGCCCATATAGCCGCGGGAACCGGGCTGCATTCCCGGGCCGCCCATTCCGGGCATTCCGGGCATTCCGGGCATTCCTCCCATGCCGGCGAAGTTGCCTTGACTCATTTGCTGCATCATAGTACGCATTTTCTGGAAGTCGCTGACCAGCTTAGTTACGTCGTTTTCAGCGTAGCCAGCGCCTTTGCCGATGCGGCGGCGGCGGGATGGAGAACTTGCTAAAAGTTCGGGATTGCGGCGTTCTTCAACTGTCATGGAATTAATCATGGCTTCGGTGCGTTTTAGCTGCACTTCTCCCTGCCGCATTTGTTCGTCTGAGAGTTTGTTCATCCCCGGAATCATTTTCATGATGCCGCCGAGGGAACCCATATTTTTTAACAGTCTGGTTTGCTTGAGAAAGTCGGTAAAGTCAAACTTTGCCGTGAGCATTTTCTCTTGCATTTTTTCGGCGTCGGCGATGTCGAATTCTTCTTGCGCTTTTTCTACTAGCGTCAAAACATCGCCCATGCCGAGTATTCTCGATGCCATGCGATCGGGATAAAATGGTTGCAAGGCTTCCACTTTTTCGCCGACGCCGACAAATTTAATCGGCGCGCCGGATATTTGTCGCACGGATAAGGCTGCACCGCCGCGGCTGTCGCCGTCTAATTTGGTTAAGATTGCGCCGGTAATGCCGATTTGTTCGTGAAAGGTGCGGGTTAAATTTGCTGCTTCTTGGCCGGTCATGGCATCAACAACTAACAGCGTTTCGTGGGGTTGTACTGTTTGTTTGATGCGGCCCAATTCTGCCATCATGTCTTGGTCGATTTGCAGGCGGCCTGCTGTATCGACGATGATGGTATCGATGCCGATTTGTTTGCCGTGTTCGATGCCTTGGCGGGCAATTTCTACGGGGTCAATGTCTTTGCCTAATTCAAATACTGGTACGTCGATTTGTTTGCCGAGGGTCAGCAATTGGTCGATCGCCGCAGGTCGATAAATGTCGGTTGCGACTAGCAGTGCGGTACGATTTTGTTTGCGGAGGTGCAGCGCTAGTTTGGCGGTAGCTGTGGTTTTCCCGGTTCCTTGCAAACCCGCCATCAGGATAACTGTGGGCCCGGAGTCGGCGGTGGCGAGGGGTACGTTGGTTTCCCCCATGACGCGCACGAGTTCGTCGTGGACTATTTTAATGAATTGTTGGTCGGGACGGACGCCTGAAACTACTTCTGCTCCTTGTGCTTTGGCTGCGACCTCTCCGATGAAGTTTTTGACGACTTGGAGGTTGACATCGGCTTCCAGGAGGGCGCGGCGGACTTCTTTGAGCGCGTCTTGGATGTTGGACTCGGAGATTTTATTTTGTCCGCGCAGTTTTTTCCAGGTGGATTCGAGTCGATCGGCAAGGGCTTCAAACATAGGGCATTGTTGGCTAGTCAGTCTTTTTAATTTTAAGGCTAAATGGGGCTGTTTGGATTAATGTTTTGCTAATTTTTGAATAATCCTTTCAGGGCGGGCTAGAAGCCCACCCCACAAGAAAATTCACATATTGTGGAACAGGCATCTTGCCTGTTCCTAAAACTGCTGCCCTAAAATTCATTTATTGTGGAACAGGCATCTTGCCTGTTCTTAAAACTGCTATAAGATGTGAGTTTTTATGTATTCTGCGATCGCTGGTTGAAGTGTGAAGAGGGTTCTATCGCCTTTTTGGACTTTTTCGATTAATGACCTCCGTCTCAAGGATTCGACAGCTTTTAGGAATTCTGAAGGGGATAATTCGAGAAGGGCTGGCTTTTTGGAGATTTCAACTTCTTTGATTTCATTTGCTAACCAGTACATTACTTGTTTTTCGGTGTCTGACAAGCGCTGAAAATGTTGGTGCAATAAATATTCTAAGTCTCCTAAGACTAGGCTATCATAGGATAAAAATTCCGAAACTTTGCCACTAAATAAGTCTTTAATTGCAGCGGCTACTGTATTTAACCACAATGGATTGCCTTTGTAAAGCTCAATCAATTGTGACCACTTTTCTGATTCTGCTAAGCCTTTTTCTATAAATATTTCTCGTGCTGGTTCGCCTAAACCATTGAGTTGCAATGTTTGACAATTTTTGTGTTCGCCTTCTAATGCTGCAATTTCTCTGGGTTTTTCCCAACTGAGCAAAACTAAGCAACTGTTGTGACATGATTCTGCTATTTGTTTGAAGAAAGTGCCATAATTTTCATAGCCTGGTTGATAGTTTCCTGCTAGTTGTCCGCTGCTGAAGATTGTTTGCACGTCATCGAGGATGATGAGACAGCGGTGCGATCGTAAATAGTTGATTACCCCCCCCAGCCCCCCCTTGCTAAGGGGGGGAGACGGAGGTTGAATATCTTCGCCCCTTCTTGGCGACGGAGGCTTAATCTCTTCGCCTCCCCTTGGCGACGGAGGCTTAATCTCTTCGCCCCCCCTTGATAAGGGGGGGTTGGGGGGGTTAGTTTCTTGCTGCTGCGATAGGAATTTAATTAAGTCGGTTTGGAGTGTTTGGAGGGGTGGCGCGTCTCGGAGGCTTCGCCAGATTATACAGTCGAATTCATATTGAATGTGTTGGATTAGTTGGAGTGCGATCGCACTTTTGCCGCTTCCGCTTAATCCTAAGATGCTGATGAGACGGGTGCGGTTTTCCAGAATCCATTGTTTGAGGGTGGTGAGTTCGGATGTGCGATCGAAAAATGTCGAGATTTCGGGTGCGTCGCCTAAGTCGATGCGGGGCTGTTTTGCTGTTGATTGATGGTTTTGGGGAGTTTTGGGCGATCGCACTTTTTCACGACAAACGTTAAAGTTATTATTGACTGTGACATTCTCGCCCAATTTAATATTATCGCCAACTATAGCTAATTGATAATTATAAATTTTTTCCTGCTCTAATACAGTCCTAAAATTTGCTTTAGTAATATTTTTTCCTAATTCTTTAGAAAGTATTTTCCAAAGTTGCGATCCGACATTTCTGACATGACTTGGACTTGAGTAAACTTCTTGAGCAATTTGCGTGTAAGTTGTGTCTTGTAAAGTTCCCCGCAGAATAGCTTCTTGCACGTAATCTAAATGCTTTCCCGTCTTAGCAAAAATTAGCTCATCTGCCAGTGTCAAAACTTCGGCAATATCCATAGATTAGGGAGAAGCTGGAGTTGGTAGAGTCGATAGGGGAATTTCTACCCCTACCTCTCCTTCAAAACGGAACGTGAAACTTTTGCTTCATTCCGCTCCTTGATATCTTCACCCTTGTTACGGGTACAATTCAAAACGGGTTATCATCATAGCTCTTTTTGAAGGAGCCGTCATTATCCG
>NZ_JAUBSF010000174.1:0-4943 GCF_036704615.1 Microcoleus sp. K4-B3 | reverse complement strand
AACATCTTTTAAATCTTCGAGGGTGTCGAGAATTTCTTCGCAGCAGTCGTTCACGTGCGGGGGTACTCCTGGTTGTAGAAATGGTCGGGGTATTTTAGGCTTGGGATTGAGTGGAATAAATTTAGTAGGAATGTAAAAGTAGAAAGATTTAGCGCCCGTGTAAAGAGTCGTCAAACTTCTCGCAATTTCTGCATCGTTGTTCTTTTTATTAAGTTCAATAAACTTTTTTATTTCACTTACTTTTCCATAGAAGCCAGCAACAAGCCACCAAATGAAAGTGTTAGCCGGGTATCTCTGAGAAGCTACAGCCGAAGCGTTTCCAAACTCCCCAACAGTTCTGTAAGTTGTGCTGTTGTGTATGGGGGTGTCTTTTTCGTAGGTGTAATTAGCAGCGCCGTAAGGATTCCTAGTAGAAACGAGCTTGAAAGGTAAAACCGCCGCTATTCTATCTTTTTCTTTTATGTCAGAAACCGTTCTGACAGTTGTATTTCTATAAGTGGGATTGTCTGTTCTTCCCCACTGATAGTATTCCTCTTTCATATTGAAAATAACCCAGCCAACTTCTGCCGTATCAGGTAACTGTATCCCCCCATCTTCATCTGGTAATTCTGGCGGGTCTGGCGGGTCTATCGGCCCTTCTTCTTCCGGCAATTCGCATCCCGGGTCGGGGTATGTGTGCGACGCAACTACTATCCCCATGATTTTTTTAGTCTCAGTAACAATGCAGTCCCGAGCTTCTACAATTACTTCAAATCCTCCTAAATCGTAGTGAATCTTTCCGCCTTCTCTCCCCCAAGTAATTGATTGACCGGCGATGCTAACCGTAATTGCACCGCCGTAATCGTTAGTTACGCCTAAACCCCCTACTTTAAAGTCAATCCCTAAATCCCAAATCCCTTCGCTATCAATAGAGCCACTAGTTTTATTTTTTCCAATATTGCCCTCGGCTGATATGACACCTTCTGCCGATACAGTGGCTTGAGATATTCCGTCGCGAATTTTGCCCATAATTTTATTAAGGCGAATACCAGATAGTCGCTGCAAATGGCAAGGATAAAATCCCTAGTGAGCTATTGGCGACATTTGTTATGCTGAGACTTGTTGCATCGGTTGATACCCAATTTTGGTAGTTAGGTTGTGTTCCATTAAGCGGAACAGTTCCGCTTGCGCTAAACCGAATAACGCCCTCTACATTTTGTATTTTGCTGCCTGTTAAGCCGTGTGCAACTATTACAGCGCTTCCTTGTTGAGCCGCTGTTGTTCCGGTTATTAGTTTACTTCTCAGTCCAGGGTTATCGCCAACATATAACGCTTGCCATGGCAGCCAAGTATTATTTATCTTGCTTCGATATTTTATTTTTTCCATTGTGTCACTAATTGCTAACTGTATGCCGTAAGCATTATTATTGCTTCGGATGTTAGTGATAAAGTGCCACCCTGATAAACCTTCGCCTAAGTTGTAGTCAGACCCTTGTATTCCTGATAAAAAATTATCAGGATTGTTTTGAGTTATATAAGATTTTTGGGGGAAATAATTTGCAAGTTCTGTTAGGGGCGCTTTTAGTGCAAGTTGATTTGTCATTGTGCTTGCAAAATTAGCATCGTTGCCCAGTGCCAGAGCCAGCTCATTTAATGTATCAAGAGCGGCGGGCGATGATGCTACTAAATTGGCAATCGCTGTGTTTACAAATGTTATATTCGCTTTGAGGTCAAGGGCAGCTTGCTGTGCAATAGAGATAGGTTTGGCACTATCAGAGGTATTGTTTATATTTCCTAGTCCCACCATTGCTGCTGTGATTCCAGAAATAGTTCCCGTGAAAGTAGGAGATGCAAGCGGCGCTTTTAATGCCAAAGCATTTGTTACGGTTGCAGCAAAATTCGCATCATTATTTAATGCGCTCGCAAGTTCTATCAACGTATTGAGCGCCCCCGGCGCTCCCCCAACCAAGTCAATAATCGCTTGATCGATCATTGCTGGCGTTGCAAATTTCGTTTGAGGCACGGTTTCCACAATACCTGTCGTGCTGTTCCGACCGAGCAATGTATTGGGCGGTAAATCAATTAGGCGGCCGTTGACGGCTAGTTCTAGCATTGCCATGCGATCGAACAACTGCTCAATCACGTCATTTTTTTTTGAGTCAAACTGCGAAACCTCGACCCGCAGCGCTCCCTTAATCGAAAGGCGATCGCCCGCAGCCGGCAGCGTCGTCTTAAACGTCGGGTCGTTTATAAATTGAATGCCGATCTGGGTTGCCTTGCCCAAAATGTCTAACGTGCCCTGGCTCAAGTACGGTATCAAATCAAGCGTGTTTGCGCGGTTGCCGTAGTTTTGGATTACCTCGGTGTTTTTCCAAACCCACGGGTCGGCAGCAGAGTTCCGCACAAACAGCATTAGCTGGCACTTGGGGTACTGACCGTTAAGCGCCGAAATTTCCGTTACTTTGTCGGCAAGCGTAGAATTTCGCTTGAGAGCCGGTGCCGGTGTCTGAATGCCGAGGCTCGGTAAATGGTAAGTGGCTACCAATTGTTCTAGATAAATTGCAGCACCGCAGTTTTCCCACGATAAATGTGCGGTTTCAGCGGCGGGCGACCCCAACGTAGCGATATACCCGGCAATCGCAGCTTTAATCGGCGCGACCAAACTATTCGTGTCGAAAATTGTTTGGATCGTACTGTTAGCTTTTAGCGGCTCGAATAAAAACGGGAAAGTATATTCCGGCATTTTTTAACTCAACAAATATTCTTTAGGCGTGATAGTGATGCCCGTATCTGTAACCACTCGGGTAAACGGCAGGGTAAAACTACCAGTAATACTTCCGTTAGTTGCGTTGATACTGGCGCTGACATTCTTGGTTTTATTGGGATTTTTAGAATCGTCGTTTTGAGTCGCCAAGATGAAACTTAAAACCTCTAAAAAGTAATCTAAGGCATTGGTTGCAGTAAATTTTCCACCCGTGCCAGCCGAGAATGTTCCTGTTAAAAAGCTTTCTGTTTTGCCGACAAAATTCAATCCGCTTCCCGTGAATTTTACGGGCATCGTAAAATCGCCCGTAAACAGCAAAGCGTCGCTGTCGTAATTGCCAGTAACGTAGCTAGTAACGTTGTTACCAATCGCTTCTAATCCTTGAAAATATTCTATTAATTGCAAGAATTGCGCTTCAGCAGTCGTGCCTTTAATTGTTCCATTTGTTCCAGCAGCAATAACAGTCATAACAGTCTACAACCCTTACCAATCAATGGTTTTAATATAGCGCAAAATTCCTACAACCCTATAGGGTTGAATTTTTAATAAACGGGAAAATAGCAGCTTTTTGCCTGCACGGTAAGCCATAGTTAAAAAGTGTAGTTCCGGCACAAAAAGAATTACTGTTAACAATATTCGCAATAAAACAAATGGCTAGATTTGGCGATATCATGCGGGCCGAAGAGCTTAAAGCCGCAAAAGACAAATTTGATGCTTGGCTAAAGTTGGATCGAGCTGCAAAACAAGCGGCTTACGCAACTGCTGTGGGCAATAACAAGCGCGTAAATAGAGCCTCGCGCATTGCATATATTCAACCTTTCGGCGCGCCCGATAAATTTTGGTACGAAACAAAAGCTTTAGCATCGGCTGCGGCAACTCCAGCACCGAATACCAAAGAAGAAAACGATGCGGGTTTAATTACGCTCGTTCTTACTGCTACCGCTCCTACTGCGACTACTGGCTACGTGCTAGCGACAGTTCCTACGGGTGCTGGTAACGTATCGGCACGAGCGAAAAAAATAAAGTTTGCGACAGTAAAGGTTACGGAAAGAACGGGCGCTGGCGCACCGCAAATTTCTCGAATGACGGGGAGACCGTATCTAAAATATGCGACAAATACTGTCAGCAGTCCTTTTGGTGTGAATTCCTCAGCCTCCGACAAATCAGAGCAAGGCGCGCGCAAAGCTTTGCGGACAGCTTTGCTGGGCAGCACTCCTCCGGACAATCGATTTGTAGGATTTTCCCCTCAAGGTGATATCGGAAACATCGTTATCGCTAGTGCATAATCAAACTAACAGGAATTGAATTAATATGAGCCTCAAAAAAGAGCTTTGGCTTCCAGGGATGGACGAAGCCAACCTGATAATTCCTGATGAAATTGAGGACTTCTTAGATATTCAAATTCCTGTTAACAGCACAGAATCCGAATTTCAAAAGATGCTGCTTGTCAACCAATCAAACAGAGATTTTTTGAATGGAGACTTGGATCTTGATACTTATCTAGACGTTTTAGATTATGCAGAAATAGATCCATTTTTTCACCTTCAAGAAGCCGCATGGCAAATAGCAAATTTATTTGATTATTAAGGTCTATAAAATATGACCTTGCTCGTTGAACTTGACAACGCTCAAAACTGGATACAAAGCGACTCGCAAGCTTTTAGCGGCAACCCCATACCCGACTACGTGCCTCCTTATCAATTTGAAAAGCACATTCTTGCAATTTACGTAACAAATCCAGAACCCGATCAAAATTGGCGCTTTGGAGGGTTTCTCAATCAAAAAATTAGGTTGGGCGTGGGGCCTTCTCAAGGAGCAGAGTCAGTTAGCAGCCGAAAATTGTGGTTGGGGCGCACGCAGTTGTTTATATTTCCAAAACTTACAACAACTTACACCCTCAATTTTGCTTTTCCTTACTGGTTCAATCAAGTCAATGTAACTATTTGGGAATATTGGGGTCCCGAAGCTGACACTTTAACAAATGCTATAGGAAACACTCACAACAGCGTGATTAGGGTAGAAAACAAAGTCAACTTATTGCTTAATCAGCCTCCGTGACAGTGAAAAGTCTTACAGATTTAGCGTCTTTGATAGGGACGTTTTTAACGTCGCTAATTAGCCTGATTGTCTTGTGGAACGTTACACGCAGCATACTAGCACTTTTAGCCACCATCCAGCGCCGACTGACAGTGCTTCGCAG
>NZ_JAUBSF010000027.1:0-68496 GCF_036704615.1 Microcoleus sp. K4-B3 | reverse complement strand
GAGCGGAATGAAGCGAAAGTTTCACGTTCCGTTTTGAAGGAGAGGTAGGGGTAGAAATTCCCCTATCGACTCTACCACAGAAAAGCGTAGCGATCGGGAGTCAATATATGCAGACCATCCTTTTAAGCCGCGAAGAAGTTGCACAACGTGCAAAGCAATTGTACGAAAGCAACATCCGCCCAAAGGTAGAGGTGGAAGAGAACATCGGCAAGATGGTCATCATCGACATTGAGACAGGTGATTATGAAGTCGATAAAACTGGATTGCAAGCATCCCGTAACCTTAGCAAGAAGCACCCAAACGCCCGACTCTTTGGTATTCGTATTGGATATAAAGTTGCTGTCTCATTTGGTGGTGTCATGGAGCGTGTCTGCAAGTGATTTCTGGGATTGTGACAAATAGACACGCAACTGTAACGCTGACTTTCTTGCTACCGAATGGCTCAAGCATCCCTATTGAGTTTGTCATAGATACAGGCTTCACTGGGGAATTGTGTTTTCCTCTAGAAGCTGTTTCATTGATGGGCTTGACCTTTAGACACGACATTCCCGCAAATTTGGCAGATAATAGTGAAGTCTTGCTACCACTTCACGAAGCGCGATCGTCCTTTGGGATGGTGAAGAGCGAGAAGTCCTAGTCATGGCGACAGGAAGGCGACCTTTACTTGGAACTGCCTTGCTGGACGAGCAAGAACTTGTTATTCAGTTTACAGAAGGCGGGTTGGTGAGGATCGATGAGTTGTAGCTGTCCTCAAGGTTGCAAGTACGCGCGATCGAAGCTATCCCGTTCGCGCAGCGTTCCCGAAAGGTAGGGGATCGCTTTTTCTTCTAGCTCGACAATTTACCATTTAAAAGTTTTTACAAAATTATGTCACTTTTTCTCACCGATAGGGCGATCGGGGTGGTTTATTTGTTGAGTTAAGGTAGAGTAGAAGGCCTTCAGATTGTTCAAAGTTAAACCGCTAGTGCAAAGTGTGGTGTGGTATTGTATGAATAGAAATTCAAATCGAAAGATTAATCAAGATGAGCGATTGAGTATCTATTCGGGTCTTTCCTCTTCTTTGAGAAAAAACTACTCGATTACTATCATTATCTTAATCATATTAAGCGTACTCAGCATTTCTCTTAAATCGGATAAAGTTAACAGCAATATTTGGAGTTTTTCAGTTAAATTAAAGGTTACATCGGTAACTTTAGTTCTTCTCTTTCTTTTTTGGCTTCCTATTTTACTTCCTTGGATTCTTTCTCAACTTCCGCAAGTGCAAGGTTCTTTAAATTGGTTACGCGAACAAGGCATTGAGGAAATTGAGACTAATCTACTGAGAATTAAACTAAAATACGGTGTTCAAGAAGCATCAGAAAAATACGAAGAAAAAATATCAGATATTGGGGCTATAAATCTAACATCTCAGGAAACGCAGCAGCAGCTTGAGGGACGCTATCGAGATGCCATAGCTTTAGTTGATCCTGCGAGCGATATAGATTCAACGGAAGCATTGAAGCGGATAGATCAATTGGCTGGCTATTACGATAGGGTTAGAGATGAAATGCCCTATGGACATAACCGCACAAAATTAATGCACGAAATTTCCTCAACAATGTGGACTTTAATTCCTAAAGTTATAAATTTTCCTGTTCATGAAAGGCTAAATAGCCAGAAGGGGGGAGAGCGTTTGTCTGCTTACAAACACGTTGAGTGGAACACATCAACTGATTATATAAATTTGTTAGTTTCTAGAGCAGTTGGTATTATGGAGATGCCCTACACTCAATACGCTGCTTTATTGGCACTAAGAAGAGTGGTAACAAACAATCAATTCGCTCCCAGTAAATCAGCAGAAATCATAGATATTTTGAACTGGTCAGCAAATCTTGATTATATGCAGCCAGAGCGCCTAAAATTAATGATTGAAATTGCTTCCCTACTAAAAACAAAGGCATAAAGCCTGCTAGTTCCGCCGCATAACAACTCGCTTGCACCCAACCGAATCAACGTCATCGGGTTAGGCACGAAAGGTTATTGGCCGCCGCTGAACAGCAACGTTAGACCGCTAGGTTATCTGTCAGGGCGCAGTCAAAAATTGTCGTTAGGGTGCGATTTCCGGAGTGGGTTTGCATCACTGTTTAATACCAAATCCGGGTTGACTACCCCTTTTATTGTCATTGCGAACGAAGTGAAGCAATCACAGGATTTCTGGTTCTAAACGAAGGATTTATAAAGGGGGTAAGTAACCCGGATCTAGTATAATGCGCGATCGCAAAGTTACTTGTGAAGATCCTGAGCCAATCTATCAGACTAATTGGTAGAATAAATAGATACTAGCGATCGCCCCCATGCGACAATCTAACATCCCCAATACTTTCACCAATCCTCAGACGAGGAGACGATCGAATGCCATTGGCTGAACTCATGTCAGAAATCCAGGATATTCCAAAAATTGACAAGCTTCGGCTGATGCAGTTTCTTGCAACAGAACTTGTCAAAGAAGAGGATGCAAACTTCTTTGTTGCGAACCAAAAGTATGCTGCCCGATCGCCATACAATTGCTCTGAGGCTGCCAATGTTTTAATGAATCTTCTGGCTACAAAACAACAATAACAGAATGGTTTACGCTCCGAAATTCTCCTACAAAATTACTGCAAAAAACCTGGTTTATTGAAGAAACCAGGTTTTAAATCTATTCGATAGCCTGCAACAAAATCTACAATTACTACAAGCTATAAATGCCAGTCAAATCGCTATTTGCTAGTGGGTGGCTGGGACTTGCAGCCGGATTAATTAACAGGTTGTTGTCGTCGGCAGAAGTATTAGCAGTTGGATAAATTCCACTATTAACTGTCGTGCCGTTCAAAGGAATAATTGGCTGAGTTTGAGCGCTGATTATAGAACTCAACAAGCTGTTTTTGTCGTAGATGAGGATGTCATCGTCGGTTTTGCTAAAGGTCATCATGCTGGGGATTGCACCGCCATTTAGCAAGATATCGTCGGGGATAGTATTGGCAGAATTTACTGTCAAACTACCTGGATTAGTCGCTGCTGTTGACGGTTGTAAGCTGAGATTTGCGGGCGCGGGAGTCGTGTTATTGGGCTGACTAACAGCAAAAACCGCAAAAAACTCGGTTTCTTTGGTTTGGATGCGTCCAGGACTATAGGATTTAAGGGCGATCGACCTTACAGCCTTAACGATGTCGCCACTTTAGCGCTGATGACGGAGTTTTATGGCAATTTGCGTTCAGCCCCAATAAAAGCTGAAGCGCTCAGAAAAGCTCAACTGGCAATGATCCACAAACAAATTTTAGTTAGGGCTTGCTGAATAAGTGATGGAAAATCAGGAGAGCAATTGATTGGTGATTCAAGCTCGAAGAAACATAAGTTTTTGTTGCCTATAATTGGTCAAGTTATAATTTCTGATAATAACTGCTCCGTAACAAGGCGTTTTTTTCCGAAATCGGCACAAAAACACATAAAAAACCCGTCTCAACCAGGTAGAAAGGTTCATTACTAAAAAAGTAATCGCAATGGCTGTCCCAGAAGTATTATCAAGTTTTGCCATCACGCGATCGAGGCTGAATCTTCGTTTACCTTGCCCAAATTTTCCCTCAATTGCCTGACGAATCCTCTCATCTTCCAATGCTTGCTTCTTTTTTTCTTTACTGACATTTGCTGGGGGTCTTCCTAAAGGTGGCCCACTAATTCTAATTCCTTTTTCATGACACCAAGCTCGGTTTTCCCTTGTACGATAAATGCGATCTGCATGAACTGATTCACCGATAGTATCCTGTGAAGCTATAATAAGCTTCTACTTGTGCTTTTAAGTCCCCTGACTCGTTAAAATTATCCCAGCTCATCCGGTTTAAAAACACATATCCTTCAAAACAACTGGCTGATAGTTTGGCTCCAAACTCTACGCTTTTCCCGGCTTTTCCTCTGACAATAGGACGAATGTGGGGTTGACTTAAACTTACTATTCTATCATCAATGCTCTGTTTATTGTTATCAAATAACCACTGTTGTTGGCGAGCGACTTCTGTGAGGACTAGCAAGGTTTTATATTGCTTTTTATTCAGACATTCTAGACTCGCACCCGCATCAATTAGTTGCTCAATATGAGCCTGGTTTCTTTTGATGTATTGGAGTTGTTTTTTAATTGCCTGTCTTCTTTTGTTGCGGGTGGTTTTTCTTTGTTTGGCTATTAATAAGTAATCTTTTCTTGCTAGATTACGGTAGGTTCTTGGTTTTTTATGGATTTTTTCTTTAACTTGTTTATACAGGATATCTAGGATTTTTTCGGTATGAACTCTGGCTCTGTTTAATAATCCTAAGTCGGTCGGATAAGTAATGTCGGCGGGAGCGCAGGTTGCATCTATGATTAGTTTACCGGAATTGGGTGACTCATTTTTGGCGTCCGAATCCTTTTTTTTTTTCGGGTTTGAAGGCGTGACTTCTAGCATTTTTTTTACCGTGCGTTCGTTCACTTTATTAATTAAATTCAGACTAATCCGTTGCCTAAAGTGAACTAATAGAGACGAGTCAAATGGTAGTTCATTACTGTAACTTGATTGACCGATAAAGTATTGTAGATATGGGTTTTCGCGGCTCTGTTCTACTGTTTCTCTATCGCTAATTCCTAATTTTTCTTTAATAATTAATGCCCCCAATGCCATCCGAAAAGATTTGGCAGGTGCCCCCTTCTCTGTCGGGAAATTTTCAGCATATTCTGATTCAAATTCTGACCACGGTATTACTTGGGCCATCTTTATCCAACGGTTATCTGCTGACAACTTTCCACATGAGGGAAGTTCAAAGTCGGAGGGTGATGCGGGAGCAAGCTCAGCTTTTCGGTACACGATCGCAGGTGGTGATGCACGGGTTTTGATCTATTTTAACCGTTTATCTTGCACTTTACTCTCGATCCCGCGCTCGAAACCTTTCGCCACGCAATATGCGAGCGATTATTCAGCAAGCCCTAGTTAAAAACGGTCAATTGCGGGGAACTCAAGGCACGATCGACCTTACTCAATCGGCACAAGTAGCAAATTCAGATTTATCTCACCCGAAGTTTTGGGCCGGATTCACAATCATTGGCAGTCCTTGGTAATAGGCGATATCTGTAGGAAAACGGCACGGCGCCTTGTCCGGCGCGATATCTGTAGGGAAACGGCACAGCGCCTTGTCCGGCGCGGAGATTAACGAGGCCTACTATCTTTTTATGTCATAAATTTGCTATGAAGAGGACAACTCAACTCTAGTGGAGCAAAACCAGTGGGCAATTTTGATAAAATATTCAATTCTGAAGACAAATCCGAAGCAAGCTTTACTCCAGAGGAATCGCTAGCAGCGGTAGCACTTGTCGCAGCGTCGGCAAATTCCCCTGATACGGATGCTGATATCTTAGAAAGCATACTTTGGGAATCAGAAATATTTGCTGAATACTCGGAAGATGATATGTCAGCAATGTTTCAAAGACTCTCAGGTATTGCTACCCAAGAGGGTTTAGGAGCATTATTTAATGCTGCTTGGGAGTCACTACCAGATGAGTTAGTGTTGGATACTTTTGCCATAACCGCAGCAATGTTTGTCGCAGATGGAAAAATATCTCAGAAGCACGAGGCTTTTCTCCAAGAATTCCAGCAAGCATTAGGTGTGGAAGACGAGGAAGCTGCGGAAATTATTGAGGATGTAATTGTTGCATACTCTCAAGAAGATGTCGAAGAGTCTGATGTAGAAGGGGAATTGTACGTATCTCCTGAAGGCAATTTTAGCGTCCCCATTCCAGTTGAAGAGCAACGAGGCGGTAGAATTGACGAGGAAGAAGGCTCTGTTGCATTTTCTGACGACTTTGGTGTTTTGCTGAAAATTGATTATTTCCCTATTGCTGGTGAAGTGGAAGAAACAATCGAGTCGGTTGGCGAGGAAGCTTATCTCAAGTCTTTTTTAGACAGTTTTGTTTCTGAGGCAATTCTTGCTAATATTGCCAACTCTAAGTTACTTCACGCGGAATATTTAGAAGATGAAGAAGCTTATTTCGCGGTTGTTGATTTGCCTGCAGGTGCAACTATGAGCGTGCAGAAAAACCAGCGCCCTGCTACTCGGCTGGATGCTTACCGGGGACTTATGGCTTTTATCGCTGACGATTTTTGCTACACGGTAAGCTGTCAGCGAATTTATCAGGAGGGGGATGAATTGGTTTCCCTTGAGTCTGAAGTTGAGGGAATTTTGAACAAGATTTTCGAGTTTATTGAGACTATCGAATTCTCGGCACTCGAATAAACAGGACTTATTTAGGGGCTAAAAACCCGGTTTCTTTCTAGATGTTTTGCTACTCAACCCCATATTTTCAGAGAAACTGGGTTTTTTTGCTAACCATCCTCAGGATATTACATCGTGTCCTGTCGATCGACCAAAATCAAACAGGTTTTTAGTGAGGACTTGATCCCTCCTAAAACTCAGGACTCAAGTCCTCGCTACTTGCCCGAGCGCGGTTATTTTACCGCACTGCTAGATATTATAGGTTTTTTACAATAAAATAGTGCGATCGAGAACAGGCTTTTTTGAGCCTTTCTCGATCGCACTTCCAGATACATTCAGTCAACCGCAGTCGAGAGACAGCAGCAATTAGCCGCCATTTTCGACTAATTAGTAGTCTGAGCTTCCACCAATCTTTGCTTGAGCTCTTCCAGAGCGCTCGCCCAGCGCGGATCTGGCTGCACCGAGCCGGAATCGGCGTTCGGCACCGTTGCTGCTGACTGATTGCGACGAGACTTGTTGTTGTCACCCCGACGGCGATTGCTTTTACTAGAACCTCCTCCACCTTGGGCAGGGGCAGCCTCGCGCTGCTGTGGCACAGGCACAGGCACAGGCTGCGACGCCGACACCAACTGCGGTGACTGCGGCGACGACTGCTGCTGATCTTCTTCGCCTTTCTCAGATTTACCCTTAGAGCGGGGCAGTGCCTTCTCTATTTTCAGCGGGTTTTCTTTGAACATCAAGCCGTTGTACTTCTCAATAACTTGGTCGGCTTGTTCGTCGGTTAGCACCGTCACAAAACCGAATCCTCTGCATTTTCCAGTTTTGCGGTCTGTAATTACCTTTGTGGTAACAGATTCGCCCTCCGGTGCAAAAACTTCTTGCAATTCTTGGCGATCGAGTTCCTTCGGTAGATTGCCAACATAAAGACGAATAGACATGAAAAATTCCTCCCGACTTGGATTTTAATTAATTTGCTCGAACAGAATTACCTGAAGCCAACTGAATATTGACTTCAGGCAAACACCACATAACCCGAGAATTTGCGCATTCCTCCCACCAACCTTGACAGCCCCCCCCACCTTTTAGAACAAAAAGATGATTTACTCTGATAAGGCCGGAACTTAACCGCCGATGCAGAGAGCTTTTAAATCTCAGGTTGTTGTGTAAACTTTTAGTCATCACTCAAATGTTTAGGCTATTGGCTATTCTGTATTACTTGCTTCCGGTTTTGATTCAGAATGTTTATAGCCAGCGCCGTGTAGAAATTTATGTCCAAGGATGTGTCAATTGCAAGCGATCGGAATGCCAGTATTCAGTTTAATACAGTGATGGATAAAATCGCTAACATTTTTTCAGCCAGTAATCTTACCTCGCTCCTAATCTCGCTCCTAATGCTGAGAACTACTCACTTACCCGGTATCCCTTAAATCAGGCCCGGCAGCGCCCGAGCATTCTTTAAAGGTATCACAGCCTTGGTAACAGAGCTAGTTATTTAGGAAGATTTCAGTCTGAATTTAACGGAAACCACATCTGAATCACTTTTGAGAATTCATCCGGCACAGCAAAAATAGCGGTCTAAAAAAAACAGCCGACAAGCGGCTGACTGTACTTGCTGTGTTGGGAGGTTGACAATTTTTACGCCATGCCTTAAGGGATTTTAGCCAACTGAAGTTATCGCGCTGTTTGGTTCAATCCAACTCCTGTAAACTAATGTAACAGAATGCTGGCAAAAAAGCAACTTTTCTTTACGAAAGAAGAAGGAAGTTCGGCAAAGGATTTTGTAACGGATGTAACGGATGTAACGGATAGACTGTAAGGTGCGTAGGGAGCCACTCCAGAATCCGATCGCCCCTCCGCTGTTTAACTCAAAACTGATCCTGGCTGCGCGTTGAGAGGGATTCACGCCACAATCCGACAACTATTCCTCACCTTGGGCCCTGGATAATGATGTATGCGCCCCAAAAAGCAGCAGCAAAAGCCAAAATCGCAGACCAAATCGGATGTCCGCTGTCACTAACCCTCCCTCCTTGACTGCGGAGACTTTCAAGGTCGATCGCCACAGTAGCACCCCGGCGCAGCCAACCAGTCGCCACAACAGATGTTCCGATCAAATCGCTAGGGCGAGTAGTCTCTTTGAACAAAAATGGCCACAAAGAGCCAATGTAGCCAAACCTCGAAACATAATGCAACCTCACCAAACCCGTCGCCGTCTGCAAAATCAAATCTTGTCCCAGCCAATTACTCATACCCGATCGACCTAAAAGTTGCCCGGAGAGCCGCACCGGTTCAGCATCCAGCGGCAAACTCTCAGGATTTGACAAAATTTCCGGCAAACTCGGCGAAGCGGTTTCTCGCGGTGTAATGTCCGGGAAGAAATAATTGATCCGCATCAAAGTACCGATGCTAAATCCGATCGGCAAACAGCCCCAAATAATCGATCGATCGCCCCAAAGCCAATCCAACTGCCAAAAACTCGTCCTCGAAAAAATCCCGCCAATCAGCCAAAGCAACCCGACTATCGCCAAACTCATCGGAATTCCAAAAAACGGCGCACCCTGTAAAAATAGTTTTGAGTCTTTAAATTCGAGTATTGACTTCAACAGAGACAATTTTCCTTTCCTGGGTTGTTCTGGCACTCCCGCGTTTGCCAAATCTAACTCTGTCTCTAGCTTCCAGAATTGAGCATAAAGAGCCAACAGCTTCAAACGCTCTCCCAGCAAAGGATGCGCGCTGTTAACCGTCAACCAGTTGCGCTCCCGATTGCTGACATCCCACAGCAAAATCTGTTCTAGCGGCGCGTGTAATGCAGCAGAACCAAGGCTTACAGCTTGTCCAACGCCTACAGGTAACAATAGATCGAAACTTTCCAGAAAAAAGCTAGTTTGTTTTTGCTGCTCGATATTGCCAGCAATGCCGATCGCAATTTTACCCAGTGCCCGCGTCAAACCGTTAGGATTGCCCGTAATTTCCGCAGCAGTCCGATCGCTAAAATACACCCTGCGGCGCGACACCCACAACATCGGCCAGCGCAACAACTTATAAATCCCGTAACTCGTAGCAGAAATTGCAGCGGCCACCAATTTAACAGCAGAACGCAAAAACTCGATCGTCATTAAATCACACAACCGCTCTTGCCAGTGCGCCACCTGCCAATAAATCAAGTAAGGAATCTGAATCACCAGCATCGCCAGCGACATCGGCGCAAAATCCCAGTGAGAAATATGCCCCAACTCCCGCGCGAAAATAGTAGCAATTTCATCATCCGTCAACTGTTCCAACAGCCCCCGACTCACAGCAATCCGAGCAAAACGGGGCAAACAGCCGTAACTGAAAGCTACAGGAACATTCAGCGGCAAGAGTTTCAGCACCGGCACCGGCATATTTTGCTTGGTACAAAAACTTCGCAGTACCCGACTAGCTTCCTTGCTGTGCTTCGATAAAACTGACCCGCGCAGGGTTTCGATGCCGCAAAACAGTTTCAGCAGCGCGTCTATCAGCCAGGGAGACGAGGCCAAAAGCAATCCAAAAACCATCTGAACAAACGGAGTTGGATCGCGGTAAAAAAGCTGAATCGGCGCGAAAATAGGCAGTCTAGTGAATATGTAAAGCTGAACCAATAGAGAATTAGTGTTTGTCAGCAGGAATTGCAGGATAAACCGGGCGAGGAAAAATAGGGCGATCGCACTTGCAACGGCTTGCAGCCGAAACTCCAGCAACTTCAGCGGTTTGAGCGGGCGCGGGCTTTTCGCGCGCCCTGCTTCGCGCCAAGTGAGTTGGTAAGTATCTGGGCTGGCGACTCCGGGGATATCTGTTGGGGAACCGGAACTATTTTCGCCGCTAATTTCTGCGGTTTCGGGTGCGGTTTCTGTCGAGTTTTCCGGTTCAGAAGTCTGGTCTGTGGGGGGTGGAGGTAGCGGGGAAATCGGTTGCGATTTGGCGTTTCCAGGCGCGGCCGTCGGCTCTAAAGGTAAAAATCCTGTTTTTTTATCTGCGGTCGGTCGATCGCCCCCAATCGTTTTTTTCGGGGATTTAGGGCCGGCATCAAAGGCGACAAAGCCTGTTTCGGGGGGAGTTTCTGCGGATTTTGGTTTATTTTCCGGTGGTTTTGGGGGGCGAGGGGGGGTTAATTCTGTTAAAGCGCGATCGGCCCAAGTTTTGACTTGAGAGTTGGGACTTTTGGCGAGGGAAGAGCACAGGGCGATCGCCTTTTTCAGATTACCGGTTGCTTTGTACGCAGCCACTAACCCCATCTGCGCGCGGATTCCCGACGGCCCATTGGCGGCGGTTTGGGTAACGGATTCTAAAAGGGCGATCGCCCGATCGTAATCCCGCGCTTTCAAAGCAGCTAACCCAGCCTCTAGAGCTTGTTTTGCAGATGAACCCGATTGATTTGGATTGGGTGGAGATACCATTACAGTGCTGGCGATCGCGTCTTGTCTAAGATAGCCTAGACCTGAAAATACAGCAATTTCCAGGTTTATGGAGTACGGTTGCAAGGGTTTGTCAACCATTTTGGTAAGTGCTTGGGATTAAGGTGTACTTTATTTGCTGGAATCTGCTGTATATCAGTCCTGGACGCAGAAATCGGTTTTTTTTAGGGAAATACTGCATTTAACGCTTTAACTAAACTGAAAAACCCAGTTTCTAAAACCCGGTTTCTTTGTTATTTATGCGTAACTCATATATATATTAGAACCCCGACTGCTTTAAAAAGTCGCGGCTCTCGGTGTTCTCTTTTTTTAAGTTATTCTACTTAAATATCTGGTTCAATTCCTGCCTATCGCAATTGCTCAGCCAACCTTTCGGCTGTTAATTGAGCTTGTTCATATCTTGCGCGTTCCTGTTTTCAGACGACTAACGAAGACATAAATTATTTCCACAACACATAAGACCGCCGCAATGATATTAGCTTATTATCGCCTAACAAATACCTGAATTTTCTGCCCTGAACCTCCTGAATGCCACCCTCTCATATAGCTATTTCCTGCGGTATAAATCTCCTCGCTTGGCGCCGATTCCACAGAAATAATAGCACAAGGCATAAAATTATTGTAGGGATAAAATCTGTTTTTTACGCTTGATATATTCTTGACATTAATGTTTTCAATGCGGCTCGCTTGGTGAGGTTTATTCAAAAGAATCCACCAAGGATACTCCATACTTGATAAAGATAGTCCAATATTTTTACATTCCGTTTGGGTCACAAATTTAGCTGCATTTGTATAATTATTTTTCTCGTTCCTAACAGGTCTCAAATATTGATCTATTCTGTTAGTGTTGAATATATTTTGCTCTCCTAATATCGGTCTAAACTCGTTTAATAAAACATATACTAATGATGTCTGTATGAGAATTATCATAATAACATTTCCTATGTTTTTATGATAAATTTTTGAGAAAACTATACCAATAAATGGGGAAATCAGCACAAAAATAGGTAAGTGCAGGCGACTGTGCCACATTTGCCATTTTATCAGCAAGCAAAATAACAAAAATGAGCAGAATATAGTTGTTAGATAGCTGACAAGATATTTATTGCTTCTCAAATTGCGACTGCTTAGACACACCACCGCAGCTATCAATAATAGCCCGAAGTGAATGGGGTTGCCTGCTGTGTCTTCAAAAGTTGGAACGAGGGCTTGCAAATTAAAATTTGAACCAAATGTATTACGCGGATCGTTAATGTCCACGCCTAGTATTTCGTGGAGTTTATGTATTGCTTTATCCAGGACATCGGTATTAATAAAATCCAATGGTATAACCATGTGCAAGCTAGCATTTTTCACTATGCTTGAAATAAAAATAGGGATTCCATAGGCATCAGGACTCCATTTGTATGGATATGTAGAAGTGGGCGCGCCAAATAATTCTATATTCCGGAGATAGTGACCGGAGTTAATCAGCAAAATCACCGCAGCGATCGCAAAAATATGCTTAAAGACTTGTCTGCGATCTCGCTGAAAATCCATCAATACAAACCAGAGAAAAAATGGCAGTCCATATATATATCCTGTGCCTTTACTAAAAATAGCAAGTCCCAAACTGGCACTCATTTTCAATATATGATTCCAAGTTATTTTTTCGTTTATTGTCGATACAACGTAGTAAACAAAACAAACTAACCAGAAAGCAACTACATACGTATCTTTAGCATTAGATGCGTGGAGAATTCCCACAGGAATAGTTGCACACAAGACCACAGAAAAAACTTGGCCCCGTAAGTCACCTCCCAGTTGTTTAGCAATCAGCGATACTCCAATTAGACTACCAACCATACTGAACCATTGCACAAGATTTGCGAAGCGATCGCCTCCGCTTAAAATGTGCAAGTGCATCACAGCAAATCCCGACCAAGGAGCACTGTATAACTGTGGCGTGTAGCTTGTCGGATAGTGTTCAACACTGCGGTTTTGTATCCAGTGAACTACGCGCGGCAGATGATAATCCAAAGAGTCCCAGTTGTTTGACGGTGCTACTACAGCAATTAAACCTACTGTCAAAGTTATGAAAGCTACACCAGTTAAAAGCAGAGTCAAGAAAGGATGTATTTTTATATTCTGAAAATTGACAGAAAAAATTTTTAGTCTTACTTTTCTAACTACAATAAATCCTAATATCAAATCCAGCCACAACCAAAAAGCAAATATTCCACTAAAGTTAAGGAACCTTATTGAACTCAAAAACTCGGTGATTCCCGCTACTAAAACTCCCCATAATATTGACGCCTCCAAGATGGCAACCCGCCAGCACCTATGGAAGTTATAAAAAATTACAAAAATTAAACACCAGCAAATAATTGGGAGAATAATAAACATATAAAAACTGTTAACTTGCTGATTTACAAGATGGCAGACTCTTTTTAGATTGTAGCCTGAAGCGCTTGATTTTCCTGAAAGTAGCTAAACTGCCTAATTGCTCTGAAACCTTTAAGTAGGTCGGCGCTGTCAAAGGCAACTATGTAAACTATTGTAAAATATCCATAATGCGCGATCGCAGCACTCGCGTGCCCTGTTTACACACTCTGACATAGTTTAGTGTAATCGCGCCGACCTACTTATTCTACGGTTGGCAATCAAAAACTATCCAAAGTTTTGGATATACAAAGTTTTTTAGTTGGTTAGGGGTAAGGTGCGTATTGTACACCCTGAATTATAACCGATCACTCCTCATAGCAATGACTTTCGGTTTGAGGCTGGGCTGACATCCCTGCCGGAATGCGGGTTTAACGCGCTAAAATAAAACCAAAGCCCAAACCCAACATCCCACCAAACACCCATAAATCATACCACACCCGAACAAATATGCCAATTGACGACGAAGATTTTGAAAGCGAATCTATTAGCGACGATCGCAAACTGGAACTTTTTACCGACAGATACGAATTTACCCGCCGATTTGCCTTTTATTTAAACGAAGACCCCGCGCGCCAACAAATTTTGTATTTTTACGGAGATGGAGGCAACGGCAAGTCTTTGCTGCTACAACACTTGCAGTTTCACTGCTGCAAAAGATTTTCGCCGCAGGTGTGGAAACAATTGCACGACATCCCAGAATCACAAGCCGCCCAAGTTGCTGATTTTGTCCGCTATGCTGAACCTAAGACCTACACTCCCATACCCGCAGTCAGACACGATTTCGGATTGATACCGATTAAAGAAGATAAACCGCAAGATAGATTTTACGGCTTGCTGATGCTGCGCCGAAATCTGGCAGCAGCCACTAAGAAATATAAATTTAAATTTCCAAATTATGACTTTGCTTGCTTTTGGTATTTGCTGAACAAAGGCGAATCACAGGCAACTCTCAACCAACTTTTCCCCGATGATGTGGCGGAATTGGTGGTACCTATAATTGAAACTTTTGCAGATTTTCCGGTGGTGGCGCAAGCTGTAGCGGTGCTCAAAGGGATAGATAAATTGGGCGGGATTAAGCGGGCGATGAAATTAATTCAAAATCGCTTGGGCGTCAGCGATGAAAAGGCGGAGGAAATTCGCCGTCTAGATATTGATACTGAGTTAACCGACTATTTGCCGAAATTGTTTGCTGGGGATTTGAATGCGACAATGGCTGGCAAATATAAACCCGATCGCCTCGTGATGCTGTTCGATACTCACGAGAAAATGTGGGATGAAAAACGCAATTCTCAAGGCGCAACTTTTTGGTATCAAGATGAGTGGTTTCGGCGGTTGTTGAGGGCATTGGATTACAAATTGGGGATTGTAGTTGTTGTGGCGGGGCGAGAGTGTCCGGTGACGCAATTGCGGTGGCCGAATGCGTCAAGGTTTCCGATTCCCGCAGATTATATAGATGCACAATTGGTGTGGCATTTGTCGCCGGATGATGCGAGGGATTACTTGCACAAAGTGAAGATTGACAAGGCAGATTTGGCAGATGCTGTAATTAAATATGCCAGCGTCAATCCCGCTGATAATTTGGAGAATTTGCAGGTACATCCGTTTTATTTGGGTTTGTGCGCGGATGCGGTGCTGGCAGAAAGAAGGCGGGGAATTGAGTTGCTGTCGTCGGATTTTGCGCGGATTCCGAAGTTGGAAAACAAGACTGCGGAATTAACAGATCGGTTGCTGAGTTATGTCGATCGCGAAGTGCGATCGGCCGTGCATTCGCTGAGTGCTGGCCGCGCTTTTGATGAGGATTTGTACGTAAAATTGGGATCTGGTTGCCACTTCCAGGCAAGCAGTGCAAATTTTGAGATGTTGACGGGTTTTTCCTTTGTGTGGAAATCGCAGAAGCGGGGGGATAACTGGTATCGGATTCACGATTTATTGCGGCGTTTGGATGCCGATCGGGATCATCCGAAAACTCGCAGGGCTCATGAGGTTTTAGAGGGGCATTATCGAGAAGTGGGGAATGCGGCGGAGGCAATTTTTCATGCTAATCGCTTGGATTGGCAGCGGGGTGTAGAAGAATGGAAAGAGGTGTTTGATGAAGCTTTGAGAAAGAGTCGCTATAAGGAATGCGAGGCGCTGCTGGAAGTTAGAGATGAGTTGTGGATTAAAAGTGATTATTGGCTTGGTAGAGTTTCGCGATCGGAGGGAGATTACTATGCTCAGTTTGCTCGATATGTAGAGGCAAAACAAGAATATTTAGAGGCAGTTGCAGCCTGTAATTCTGCTTTACTTATTGCACCGGATTATATCATGGCTCTCAACAACAAAGGGAAGGTGCTGCAAAGTCTGGGTGAATTGCAAGCAAAGCTAAGTGAATTTGAGGCGGCAAAACAGTCTTACTTTGAGGCGATCGCTGCCTGTAATTCTGCTTTACTTATTGCACCGGATTATATCATGGCTCTCAAAAACAAAGGGATTGCGCTGCAAAGTCTGGGTGAATTGCAAGCAAAGCTAAGTGAATTTGAGGCGGCAAAACAGTCTTACTTTAAGGCGATCGCAGCCTGTAATTCTGCTTTACTTATTGCACCGGATGATGTTTGTGCTCTCAACAACAAAGGGAAGGCGCTAACAAGTCTGGGTTATTTGCAAGCAAATCTAAGTGAATTTGAGGTGGCAAAACAGTCTTACTTTGAGGCGATCGCTGCCTGTAATTCTGCTTTACTTATTGCACCGGATTATATCAATGCTCTCAAGAATAAAGGGAGTGCGCTAACAAGTCTGGGTTATTTGCAAGCAAAGCTAAGTGAATTTGAGGCGGCAAAAAAGTCTTACTTTGAGGCGATCGCTGCCTGTAATTCTGCTTTACTTATTGCACCGGATTATATCAATGCTCTCAACAAAAAAGGGAATGCGCTGCGAAGTCTGGGTGATTTGCAAGCAAAGATAAGTGAATTTGAGACGGCAAAACAGTCTTACTTTGAGGCGATCGCTGCCTATAATTCTGCTTTACTTATTGCACCGGATTATATTTTTCCTCTCAATAATAAAGGGATTGCGCTGCAAAGTCTGGGTTATTTGCAATCACAGCTAAGTGAATTTCAGGCGGCAAAACAGTCTTACTTTGAGGCGATCGCAGCCTGTAATTCTGTGTTACTTATTGCACCGGATGATATCGCTGCTCTCACCAACAAAGGAAATGCGCTGCGATGTCTGGGTGATTTGCAAGAAAAATTATCTGAGAGACAGGAAGCACTCAAGAATTGGCAAGAGGCGCTGGAAATGTTCGATCGCTCTTTAGCCATTGCTCCTAACAACGATCTGGTTCGCAATAGCCGCGATGCGCTGCAACAACTTCTCGATAATTTGGGTGACGATACTGTCAGCAGTTACCTCGATCGAAATGAGTAAAGACGCGACATTAAGGAGGAGGACGTGTCGAGTTAACTTACACCGAAAGTTCACAGGATTTACGCACTCCGACAAAGAAACCGGGTTTTGGGCCGAATCTGCGAATCACAACCAAGTATTCAAGGGAAAAACCCGGTTTCTGGCCACCCATGCGTCAGCCCTCAAAGAAACTGCGGGGTAAGTACCGATCGCTATTTTTTGATGCTAAAATTGAAAACAGTAGCTAAAGGAAAAATGCCATGTCAGAACAAGACATCGCTAAGATCATTACGATCGAACCGGGTAAGCGAGGTGGTAAACCTTGTATTCGAGGTATGAGAATTACGGTTTATGACGTGTTGGAATATCTCGCTTCTGGGATGACTTATCAAGAAATCCTAGAGGATTTTCCCTATCTCACGCAACAGGATATTTTAGCTTGCTTGAGTTTCGCTGCGAAACGAGAGCAGTTTATGTTAGTTGTTGGGTGATGAAACTACTGTTATTTGACCAAAACCTCTCTCCTCGTCTTGTCAATCTCCTTGCTGATCTTTATCCAGATTCCGCTCATGTTGATGCAATTGGATTACCTACCGCACCCGATCGCGAAGTTTGGGAGTATGCTCGTCAGCATGACTATATTGTCGTTACCAAGGATGCGGATTTTAGCGAATTGAGTCTATTGTTGGGATTTCCTCCGAAGGTAATTTGGATACGGCGCGGAAATTGCTCGACGCGGGATATCGAGAGGCTACTAAGAGAGAACTATGATGCGATCGCAGCTTTAAGTGACACTTCTAATAGCGGTATTATCAGTTTATTTTAATAAAAACGTTTAAAGAAATCTGTTTTTTGGCTGAATCTACGCATCACAACGAATTATTCAAGGAAAAAACCCGGTTTCTGGCCACCCGCGCGTAAGCCCTAAATTTGCTAAAATAGACCCAGAAAATATCAAAATATAAAAAATATGAACGAATCCCAAATACCGCAAATTCCTTGGCTGCCATTAAGCCGAGAAGCGCACAAACTATCAGTTACCGACAGATTAGCTCTAGTCAACGCGATTGTTGAGTCCATCAGACAGGAACTCAGACCCCGCCAACCTCTGCTAGATGACTTTGTGGAACCCATGACGGGGCTAGCAAAAACTGATACACCACCCGCAACAGATGCGGAAATTAAACTCAGATTGCGGCCCGATCGCAAAGGTGCGGCAAAGCGACTCAGAGGGCTAGCAAAAACTGATATGCCACCTCCAACAGATGCCGAAGTTGCACTCATGTTAGAAGAGCGTTTGGTGGAGAAATACCTAAAATGAAGGTATTAATAGACACCAACATTATCCTTGATAGTTTGCTAGAACGAGAACCGTTTGTAGAAGATGCTGATGCTTTATTTGAGGCGATCGAAAAAGAGCAACTTGAGGGATATGTAACGGCAACAACTTTAACAAATATCTTCTACATTGTCAGAAGGCAAACTCGCAGCCTCGATCGCGCTAGGCAAGCTATTGCTGAAACACTAGCATTAATGAAAGTATCTGCCGTCGATCGCCACGTTTTGGAAATAGCATTTGCATCTAATTTAACCGATTTTGAAGATGCCGTGCAGTTAGCTTGTGCGCTGTCAGATAACTTGGAGGCTATTGTAACCCGCGATGCAGGAGATTTCGCTGATTCCAGCTTACCAATTCTATCACCTAAAGAGTTATTAGAACGTTTGAGATAAGCTTGTAGGGTGCGTCAGTCTTTAGTTTACTCATAAAAATTAGGGTTTTCCAACTGACGCACCTTACGAATTGGGCGACACTCCGACAAAGAAACCCGGTTTTTGGCAGAATCTACGCATCACAACGAATTATTCAAGGGAAAAACCCGGTTTCTGACCACCCGCGCGTCAGCCCTAAGACTTGATACCTGATGGCGCATAATTCTTGCCCTTTTCCGATTCCAGGTATTGCTTGTAAGCCACCTCATCGCCACCAAAAGAATCGATCGATACCTGTCGTTTCGGCATCGGTTTGAGAGGAGCATCGATCGGGTTGTACCGACAGTAACACATCACAATTACGTCATACTCGCTCATCGGAGTTGGAATATCAGGCGTGTATGTTTGCACCCGCACAACTTCCCAATCGCTGACGCGATAGTGAGTATTGTGTGCGTGTTCCTGTGGATCGTGTTCTGACTCCACCCGCACAAATTCTACAGGGCGATATCCCGGTTCAGGAATCGGTTCCTGAGAAGAATCCCAGTTTTCTGCAATAATAAAAGTTAGAGCTTGGCTGTGTTGGAGTTTTCTCTGTCTCCAGCCTTCATCTTCACCTGACTCAGCCTGAAAAATAATGTATTTTTGCATCACTCTTCCTCCTTTTCTTCGATATAGTTGGGAAATTTTGTTTTCCCTTTGAACACGCAATCAACTTCAAAAATGTACTTATTTTCGATTTCCTCAATGTCGATTAGTTTCCAGCCATACTTCTTTTGCATATCCCGACATTTCTGCGGGTTGGTGGCGCTGTGTCGAGAGATATCCCTCTCTGAATCGTAGCGCAGCCACCTATTTGGATCGTTATTTGTCATTATTGATATAGCTCCTGTGTTGGCTCTACAACATTGGAGAAGTCGTCTTTGCTCGGTGTTTGCAGCACTGTGTCAAGGCGCATCTTTAGAGTTGATTTATTTTATGATAATACCCAATCATGCTTTAATACCCTCTTTATTCCAAGGCTTTCACTGTTGTAGGATTGACGCACTCCGACCAAAGACACCGGGTTTTTGGCCGAATCTACGAATCACAACCAAGTATTCTCGTAAAAACCCGGTTTCTAGCCACCCATGCGTCATTCCTCAAAGAAACCGGGTTTTTGGTCGAATCTGTGCCTCACAACGCAGTATTCAAGGGAAAAACCCGGTTTCTGACCACGCGCGTAAGTCCTAAACAGAACTTAACCTTGCAGCTTACCGCCCAGATTTTCTCGGCGATGTACCATCAGCCCGCTTCCGACGGATCAGCACGCTCATCACCTGCTTCGGATTAGCGGCACGCTGTACGGGACTCCAATCGCCCACTTCGGCAAATCCCAGTCGGTACAAAGTGAGTATGGTTTCCCGGACACCTTTGGGCGAACCGACAACCGTTAACAGCACCACTTCCTGTTCGCATACTGCTGCTGAGTCGTCATTTGGGCATTGGGATCTGTTGTCGTCAGGCACGAATTCCTGTGACATAATATGTTCTCCTGGTTTTGGGTTTTCTAGAAAAACCCAAAAACCCAGCCGCCCCGCATTTCAACACATAGCAGGGCGGCTACAGAGAATGTTAAGATTCTCGGAGCCTCCAGACTGCTTGTCCCAGTTTGGCGGTGATGCTGTCCATTGCTGTTAGCGCAGCTTTGGGCAGTGCAACTAGATTTTTGGGCGACGCGGGCTGCCTCCTCTACAAGCAAGCAACCTCTCACTTCAAAGCGTAGCCGCAGAGGGGGGCCGCCGTCAATCGATTTTGGATTTTAGATTTTGGATTTTGGATTGAAGATCGGGATTGGGAGGTTTTGGGACGGGCTGAGGATTTAGCGTTATAACTAGACAAAGAGAGCCCCAGGATAATTATGCTGCACGATCTTCAGCAATCTCACCCACAAGACATACAGACTATTACTCAGGTTTTGGCAAAAATCACCAACCGCACGCCGGCTCAGATTAAACCATTACTAGATGCGATGCTCAAACGGCTAATAGAACCTCAACAACGTCCCTTTTACGAAACAGCTACCCCAACAGAATGGTCAATAGCATTTCAGGAATTGGTTGACAGTCATCGTACCCTAAATCTCCCCACTCTTTCAGATGAAGCTATTAGCCGAGAGAGCATTTATGGAGACAAATGATACTGAAGTTAAACTCCGATTTGGCGATCGCAAAGGTTCGGCCAAGCGACTCAGAGGGCTAGCAAAAACTGATAAGCGACCCCCAACAGATGTCGAAGTTGCACTCATGTTAGAAGAGCGTTTGGTGGATAAATACTTAAAATGATTGAACCGCGAAGACGCGAAGGACACGAAGGAAGAATTAGGAAGAAGATTAACAGGAGTTACGCAATCCGACAGAGAAACCGGGTTTTTTACCGAATTTACGGTATGTAATGCGTCTTCTCGTAAAAAAACCCGGTTTCTGGGTTCCATGCGTAAGCCCTACTCCTCGCTAACAGCCAAACCAGACACCACAGGGGCGATCGCATTTAACTTCAAAACAGGGTGTTCTCCTTCCACCTGCCGGCAATTCCACTCATTCCTAAACAGCAAAACAGGCCTTCCCCAAGTATCTTTCACCGTCACCGTATTAAACAGCCGCCCAACTTTTTCCAGCGCATCCCAACCGCCGTCAACCCAACGAGCTACACTGTAAGGCAACATATCGATCGTCGTTTCCACATTATATTCCGACTGCATTCTGAACTGCACCACCTCAAATTGCAGTTGTCCGACAGCAGCCAAAATTGGCTCGCGTTTCGACTCATCAACCGAGTACATAATTTGCACTGCGCCTTCTTCCTGCAACTCAGAAACGCCTTTGCGGAACTGCTTAAACTTAGAAGGATTGGGATTTCTCAAAAAAGCAAAAAGTTCGGGAGAAAAACAGGGAATTCCTTCATATTCGAGTTTTTGGCCGGTGTAAATAGTATCCCCGATCGCAAATACCCCCGGATTGTTCAAACCGATCACATCCCCCGGATACGCAACCTCGATCGACTCCCGATCCTGAGCAAATAACTTTTGAGGTCTTGACAAACGCACCGTTTTACCACTGCGAGCGTGAGTCACGTTCATGTCCTTTTCAAATTTGCCCGTACAAACCCGAATAAACGCCACGCGATCGCGGTGTCTCGGGTCCATATTCGCTTGCAATTTAAACACAAACCCGGTAAAGTCTTCATAAGTTGGGGGCAAGTCTCCCGCGCTGCTCTTGCGGGCGATCGGCTTCATAGCGTAATCTAAAAACGCCTCTAAAAACAGTTCGACCCCAAAATTGCTCATCGCGCTGCCAAAGAAAACAGGCGTCATTTTTCCAGCCCGAACTAAATCTAAATCGAGTTCAGTTCCCAACTCATCCAGCAGTTCCAACTCTTCTTTGAGCTGATAGTAAAGGTCTTGTTCCAACAAATCTTCAATGCGCGGATCGCCCAATTCGATGACAGTATCAACAGCAGCGCGAGAACCGTGTTTAGTCCGCTCAAACAAGTGAATTTTGCGCCCTCGGCGATCGAAAACACCTTTAAAGCGATCGCCCGTACCGATCGGCCAATTTACCGGATAAGTCTGCAACCCCAATTCCTTCTCAATTTCGTCCAACAAATCCAAAGGTTCTCTGCTAGGGCGATCGAGCTTATTAAAGAAAGTAAAAATAGGCAAACTTCGCAGCTTACAAACTTCAAATAACTTCCGAGTTTGCGGTTCCAAACCCTTAGCAGCATCCTCCAGCATCACCGCATTGTCAGCCGCCGCCAGAGTTCTATAAGTATCTTCGCTAAAATCTTGGTGTCCCGGAGTATCTAGCAGATTAATGTGATAATTTTGATACTCAAACTGCAAAACAGTAGAAGTAATAGAAATTCCCCGCTGCTGTTCCATCGCCATCCAGTCAGATGTAGCGTGTCGCTGAGCCCGCCGCGCTTTCACAGAACCTGCTTCGTGAATTGCACCTCCGTAAAGCAGCAGCTTTTCTGTCAAAGTAGTTTTCCCCGCGTCGGGGTGCGAAATAATAGCAAAGTTGCGCCGGCGCTCAACAGCAGTTAGCAGTTCAGTTTCGAGTTCAGTTGTCATTACAAATTAGGTAGGGGAATCATCACCCGATCGCCATTATAGCCTGTGCTAGAGTGGCTATTAAAGGTAAAATTATCACTAAAGTCAAGGAAGAAAAGTAATATGTACGACTCCGACAAGCGGAAGCTGCTATCACTGGTGTGCCACGGGGCTATTTTTTTCAGCACGTTAGTGTTCTCGATCGGAGCGCCGATCGCTGTATTGTTAGTATCAGATGACCCCGTTGTCAAAGAAAATGCCACAGAAGCCATCAATTTTCACCTTAATGTATGGCTGTACAGCACCGTGATTGTGGTGTTAACTGTCGTCACTTTCGGTCTTGCTGGCTTTATCCTAGTACCAATAGGTTATCTGCTGCACTGGGGACTGACAATAATGGCTATCCTCCACGTTTTGCAAGATCCTAACCAACCTTACCGCTACCCTTTTATTTTCCGAATAGTTTAGACAGCAAATCGCGCTTCACCATCGATTTCCACAACCCGATTTCTTCAAGCAGAAACCGGGTTTTTAATTGTTTTATAACAGAAGGAAGAAGGAAGAAGGAAGAAGGAATAAAAATAAACTATCCGCAATGCCCAATGCTATAAAAGCCCAATTCCCAATTCCCAATTCCCAATTCCCAATTCCCAATTTTTATCGCATTTCAGCAACTCTCACAGTATCTGTAGGCGGCATCATTGCCTCTTTCGCATTCAACTTTTGATTCAACTCGCGAATCCGGCGCGACAGCAAGCGAATAATATTTACAGCAATTCCCGGCGTTTCATCAATTGCATCATAAAGCTGCATTTGAGTCAGCATCAAACACTCGGATTGTTCGAGAGTAGAAATAGAAGCCGATCGAGGTTCTGCATCAAACAGCGACATTTCCCCGAAACAAGCCCCGGCTTTCAACTGTGCCAAATCCCGATCGCCTATATGCACTCGCACCGTTCCCGATACCAAAATATAGAGCGATCGACCTTCTTGTCCTTCCGTAAAAATCCTGTGCTTGGAAGGAAACGAAAGTTCATCCATTACCGATGCTAGACGCACGAGAAAATCATCCCGCAGTTCCTTAAAAATCGGAACCTCCCTGACAAACAATAGGCGTTCGACGCTGGTTAACATAATGCGATGCAGTGATTTATTTAAATTTAAACAAAGGAAGAGGAATTGGGCATTGGGCATTGGGCATTGGGCATTGGGCATTGGGCATTGGGCATAGTTTCTTTTTATTCCCTCTTCCCTCTTCCCTCTTCCCTCTTCCTTCTTCCCTCTTCCCTCTTCCTTCTTCCCTCTTCCTTCTTCCTTCTTCCTTCTTTACCTTTTTCCCCCAGTCCCCAACTCTGCCATCATCTCTTCAACTTGAGCGGATACCAAATTATCGGGATCATTTTGCAGCCTCGGCAACAATTCGACCAAAGCCCGCGGCGAGGCTATTTTCAAATAGGCTAACACTGCTTCGCGGACAAAACCCGTCGGGTGCTGCAGACAGACAAGAGTTTGTTGAGCGGTAAGGCTCCAGCGCGCTTCCCTCGCCAAGTGAAAGCAGCACGCCAAAGCCCAATCCGAAAGGAAGTGGCGCAATTCTAGCAAGCGACGCAAGCGATCGCTAGGGGCTAGAGGTTTGTAAACCATCAATTCGGAGAGATTGCTCAATTTTTCTCTTTCCGAGTGCTGATCCAACAAATTGATCAGCGATCGCTTCCTAGCTATATCCACAGTATTGTCGAGAATTTCCAATCCCCTAGCAACCAAAGAAGGTTGGCCGGAAGCGAGGTTGAAAGCAGCGGCTTGTACTGTGTCCAGCGGATAAAGAAACTTCATCAGCAAAAAACACCGCTCCTTAGCATCAGCTTCCAACCCCGCCAGAGCCCGCTGCAACAATTGAGCCGTATCGTTCCCAGGTGCTCCGGTGCTGTTGGCATCCCGATCGGAGAAATTGCCGTAGGTTGTTACCCCAGACAAATCTACTAGACCTGCATAAATTTGACCGATAAACATTAACTCCTGTTCGATGAGAGTTTCCAAGCCGCTGCGGCCGATGCGGTCTAGAGCGCCTTCTATCCCCGCTTCCGAAGGCATTTTCAACAGGATGCGGAGGATGTTGCGCCTGGTAGTTCCCCAAGCCGTCATCAAATTGCTGACCAAAATGTCTATCGCCTCCGGAGTCCCAATTTGACCCAGAGCCGTCCAAGCTTGCAACCTGACCAAATCCGACTTGTGGATGTCCTCAGCCAAATACACCAGCAAAGGAATCGCGTCGTTGTGAAGTTTGACTATAGCCTGCAAAGCTGCTTCCCGAGTCGATTTGTAACCGAGTCCGCGCAGCAGCGAAGGATAATATTCTTCCGAATGAGTAGACGAAATCACGTCTAACAGAGCGCAGCGCACTCGCAGAGATTCATCTTGCAACAGATTGGGGATGTGCAGGCGCAGTCCTTGCAAATAATCAGCTTCTCCCAGAGCCCGCGTCCCCATAACACGTTCCCGCTCTTGTTTGTGCGTCAGCATTTGGCGCAGCGTGTTAGTAGCCTCTGCCTTTTGCTGGCGATCGCCCCTTCTCATAATTAAAGCAGCCGCCGTACCCCGCACCACCGGATCGACGGTCGGCTGCAAGTAAGGCCGCAAGCTGTCAATATTCGGTTCAGCTTCCGTCAGCCAGATGTAGCGCAAAGCCAAGGCCAGCACCTCCGGCGGCAAGGATTGCTGCGATAGTGCGCGGACAGCTTGTAAATATGCGGGGTTCGGGTGTTGCAGCATCGTTTCCAAGCTCTGGCGCTGCAAACCTGGGGACAGCGAATCGAGGATGGGAGCCAGAACTTCTCCGACATTTTTGGGGTCAATTTGCGTCAGGAGTTCTATGCAAGAGCGCTTTTCATCTTCGCCCCCCGGCTTTTGTAGAGTTTCTACCACTGCGCGCTTGAGAGCTTTGAGGTCAACGTCTGTGACGCCCAAGCGCCCCCGCTCCGCACTTTTGACCAACAAACCCACGTATTGAGAGCGGATCAACCATACGACAAACACCCACAACAGTGCCAATATTACGATCGCGCCAATAAATATCAAGCTTTGCTGGTCGTGAAATGCCTTTTCGTCTTGGCGGGGGAGTATCTTGTCTGTCACCCACAGCATAATCAGGATGCCAACTCCTGTAACTCCGCAGGACAAAGGTTCGCCCACACCGTTGACCAGAGTTTGAATGCCCGATCGAATATTGTCAGGAATTGGTTGGAATAAAACCGGGCTAACGGTTTCCAGCAGCGTGTAGTGCAGCAGTTCGTCTAAAAATCTCAGCAATATCAGTCCGATGAACACAGATACTAGCTGGCCCAGGGATGCTCCTATGGTCAGCACCCCAAGTATCGCGATACCCGCGGGCAAAATCACCGCCGTCACGAATACACCGATTCTTTCTACCAAGCGACTGGATGCGAACCACTGAGTCGCCACTTGAAACAGGCCTTGTATGCCTTCGTAAATGCCCAGGAAGCTAGCGATCCAGCTAGCTCCGTCCCCCGGGTTTTGGTATTCTAGCTGGCTGTAGAATTGGAAATCTACCAGGACATAGAGGACTTCTGCGAGGACGAAGAAACTGACTAGAGGTACGGCGTATTTTTGCAGCGGGCCTGTAACTTTGCGAGCGGTAAATTCTTGTTGGTCGTCGTCTTCATCGTCATCTGTCCAATGAGCTGTTTCCGGAAATGCTTGATAGTATTTTTCCGTGAGGTAGTACAGCAACAGGGAGCCTGTCGCCACCATCAACCCCGATATGAGGGTAACGTTTTTTAGTCCGACTACGTGCAGCAAAACAGGCAGAGAAAACCCGCTGACTACTCCAGCCACTAGATAGCCGCTGCTGACTAGGGGATAGGTGCGCTTGATTTCTCTAATATTAAACAGTTGGTTGGAGGTGATGGAAGTGTTAAGGTCGTTCAGGACATAGCAAGCTTCCACCCACAGCCACATCAAAAAAATAGTAATAAAAGCAATGCTTATCCCAGCTATCTTAGTATTTTCGTAGCCGATGCCGAATCGAAACAAAAATAGCGGTACCGACATCATTCCCAGAACCACTACGACGGTGCGCCTTAGCGGCAGGATTTTTTGCAGCCACGAGTAGACAAATCCCAAGCCCGAACCGATAAAGGCGCTGGCTATGTAGATAAAAGGCATTTTGTCGGCACCGTACTCGTCTAGGAACAGACCTACCGTGCTCAGTTCCAGCCAGATCAGCCCGACGGAGGTTAGAGTGTAGACGAGGAACATCAGTACGGTTCGCTCTACTTCTTCCGATCGCAGGTTGAGCGAGCGCAGCACTTTTTGTCCTGCTCCCGCCCAAGCGCTGATTTGAAAATTTTCCATGCTTCTCGTGCGTTGATATCCCGATTTGTGGTAGCGTGTCACCGAGTTCCGGCATCCAGGAGAGCGATCGCCAGTCGGTCGATTTTAGATTTTAGATTTTAGATTTTAGATTTACTCCACAGACGAATCTGAAAGAGCGAACTAGGGTCGGAAATTTTTGGCCCTCCACGACAGGAGTCGGAAACTTCTATCCGTTTTTGGGCGGGGTCATTAGTCTCTTGTCACCAGTCTATTACTATTGACTGATGACTGATGACTAATGACTATCTATTTATACTTTCTTCGGCGACAGCAGCATCATCATACTGCGTCCTTCTTTTTTCGGGGCTTGCTGCACTTCTGCGATTTCCTGCAAATCTGTGGCCATGCGCTTGAGCAAGTCCTCTGCTAGGTTGCTGTGTTGGATTTCCCGACCTCTGAACATAATCGTGGCTTTTACTTTGTCCCCAGATTTGATAAAGCGGTCTGCTAGTTTGAGGCGCACTTGGTAGTCGTGTTCTTCAATTTTGTAGCGCATCTTCACTTCCTTCACGTCAGCAGTGTGCTGCTTCCGCTTTGCTTCTCGCGCTTTCTTTTCCTGCTCGAATTTGTACTTCCCATAGTCCATGACCCGGCATACGGGCGGGTCAGCTTTGTCGCTGACAAGTACGAGATCCAGTTCTTTTTCCTCTGCCAGGCGCAGCGCTTCTGCGGGCGTCAAGATCCCTAGTTGCGCGCCGTCGGTAT
Source organism: Microcoleus sp. K4-B3 (assembly GCF_036704615.1). NCBI lineage: Bacteria > Bacillati > Cyanobacteriota > Cyanophyceae > Oscillatoriales > Microcoleaceae > Microcoleus > Microcoleus sp. K4-B3. Next base: position 41,115 of record NZ_JAUBSF010000027.1, on the reverse strand, counting down.
CGATCACCCGGATTTTGGGGTATCGAATGTTTTCGTTGATCTGGGGTAGGTTGCGATTTTGTCTTCTTTCAATCACAGGCATGAATGGTTTTACAAGCAGTAGTTTAATAGCGAAGCTTCTTGATAGTTACAGGTTTGAACAGTCCATATTTCACTTGGACGATCGAACTGTTTTGTAAAGTGTTACCCTTACCGGACGTACTACCGCGCCCTGTGTCCCCTCCGCTAAAGCGTTGGGGAATATTTGGACGATCGTAAATGAATTCTTACAATACTTGCTATTCTACTCAGTCTGGCTGAGTTTCTGTCTAGTTTTATTTTAACTTCACACACGATCGCCCGCCCGCTTGCCCGATCGATCACAAAACAGCCAAAAATTCAAGGTAAAAGGTTAATGATGAGGTAAAACGGCTTTTTTACCCCATCTCGCCCGGTCTCGCCAGTCCCCCAAGTCGCCGGATTTGCCTTGTAGAATAGGTATAAGCAAGTGTAAATTTATGTTGCGAGCTGAGGCAAAATTGACAAATTCTCTGCTGTGGCACCAACGGGTGGGAACTCAACGAGACTGGGTGTGGCGGGGTTGGCAAACTCGCTACAGTTTTTTGCGGCCTGCTTTGGGGCGAAATCAAGGCGCGATCGAATCTAAAGATTCTGCGGCCGGGGGAATTGCCCCCCGCGCCTCGGGAACGCCGATTATTTTACTGCACGGGTTTGGAGCTTCGATCGGTCACTGGCGACAAAATCTCGCCCAACTCGCCGAAAACCAAACGGTTTACGCCTTGGATTTGTTGGGCTTTGGCGCTTCGCAAAAAGCTCCTATCGACTACTCTGTGTCTTTGTGGGTCGATCAAGTTTATGATTTTTGGCAGACTTTTATCAGAGAGCCGGTAGTCTTGGCAGGAAACTCGATCGGCTCGCTGATTTGTTTGGCCGCAGCGGCGGCTCACCCGGACATGGTGGCCGGCACGGTGATGATTAGCCTCCCAGACCCCTCTGTGCGAGCCGAGGCGGTGCCTGGATGGCTGCTCCCGGCGATCGAAGCTGTGGAAAGTTTGTTTGTTTCTCCGCTCTTGCTCAGGCCTTTGTTTTATTTTGCCCGCAAGCCTTCCTTTGTCCGCCGCTGGGTTGGCTTTGCCTACTCCAACCCCGAAGCTGTTACCGACGAATTAGTGGAAATTCTAGCAGGGCCTGCGGGCGATCGGGGAGCAGCCCGCGCCTTCTGCGCTTTATTTAAAGCTGTAGGCAGTTCACAATTTTGCCCCAGTGTCAAGACTGTAATGCGAAATTTAAGAATCCCGATGCTGTTAATTTGGGGCAAACAAGACCGGATGATTCCCCCTCGGTTTGCCCGGCCCCACCAATTTGTCGAATGCAATCCCAATTATGTAGAGCTAGTTGAATTAGATAATGCGGGCCACTGTCCCCAGGATGAATGCCCGGAACAAGTAAATCAAGCAATTTTGAACTGGATGAGCGGGAATTTTGCACCTATGGGCGAGAGCGAATTGCAGCGATGTTGATTAGACAGGGGGCGGTGCGTTCCTAATGGACAAAAATAACTTGCGAGTATCTATCCCGTTCAAAAATAAAGTGGTTAGAACTCGATCGCACTCGGTGGTATGGTATAGCAGATGTTGAAGGAAGAAGGAAGACCGAAGTTGCGATCGGCCTTTTATGTTTGAGCAATTAAGAACGTCCTAACCGTCAGGTGTGGTTGCTATATTACAAAACTTCCCTCACTGGAGAGTCAGTAGATTTGAGATTGACTTTAGGGCCTCTCATGGAGGCTTGAACGAACCTCAACAACCTTTTTGCTTGAGGCAAATCCTTTGGGAAAGCAAGTTTCCGTCTTTCTGTGAGGTCATTTATCTACTTTATTTTAGGGTCGCTTTTTTCATAAATTCAGAGATTGACACAATCGCCAAGATAGTGTATCTTCTCTAACTGGTAGTATATATATAAGCCATGCAGTTAGTCGAAAGGCAGATCGTCAAACTAAAAGACAGGTTTTATCCAGAAGCCGATCTATTGTTTTTGCTGTCCAAAAAACTTTACAACTGCGATAACTATATCTACCGTCAAAACTTTTTCCCCCCTCAACCAACCAAAGCTCTGGCTGTCCATCGTGCACTCAAAAAGAGTGTTAATGACAAAGCATTGCCCGCCAAAGTAAGACACAACACTCTCCGGTTACTGCTGACAGCATGGACTAGCTATCATAGTGTCACCTTGGCGGGCGTAGTCGCGATCGCCCAACGAAGTTTCAAGCAGCACCGAAAATCCCTGACTCTAAAAATTCAAGAAAAAAAGAGAGAAGGGGCGCTATGTAGTTGTACTTGACTGTCAAAGTCTCAGCAACAAGGCTTGTCCAAAAGGATATGCCAGTTGGTCTGGGACTAACTTTGGCTGCCCTCAAAAGTCGAATTAATCTTGGAAATCCGGATTGTTCCCGAGATAGGTTGTTAAGTTGTTGGGGTGCTTTATGAAAAGTTAAAATAAAACGCAAATGTAAAGCGGATTATAACCCTTGCCGTAACGAGCTTCGCCAATATTAAAGAGCTATGAAACCCCTCCCTGGAAGATCCGTAAAATTCTACCTTCTAACTTGTACCTTCTAGCTTCAAGAGACGCCTTGTTTCTTCTTCCTAAAATAAATACCTTCCCTTGTACCAGCAATCTTTCAGTCACCTTATAACCGATCGCCCCCAAGTATACGGGAAAGTTCAAAAATGCCAGATTCTGGCATTTCGGAGCCTGTTAACGCATAAAAAAGTCAATTTAGCCAACAACTGACGGCCTATCGCCCCCGGTCTGCTGGCGGCTAACTGCTGAAAGCCGATCGAACAAGCAGCGCCCTACCAGCTTTTGGCAGTAACGCAAACGAGGAAAAAACTGTCGTGAAATTCCACTGGCTACTACCGAGTTTCTTAAGTGTATTTTTGCTCGCCGGGGCCGCCGAAGCAGCTAGACTGCAATCTTGGCGGTTTGATGCTTCAGAGAACCGGCTCTACATTACAACAGACGGGGGAGTACAACCCAAGGCTCAACTGATTTTCAACCCGACGCGGTTGGTGATTGACTTACCGGGGACGAGTCTGGGCCGTCCGTCGGTCAGCAAACCGCTCTCAGGGGCGATCGAATCGGTGCGGGTAGGGCAGTTTGACAACGATACGACCAGAATTGTGGTCGAGATCAGAGACGGGTTTACTCTAGACCCCGAGCAAGTAAAATTCCGGGGGATTTCTGCGAGCGAGTGGACAGTGGATTTGCCAACGCCGGTGCGGGGAGGAGATAGAAACCCGATTTCAGAGCCTGGGGGAGAAAGGTTATCGGTTCAACCTTCAGCACCCCAAGCCCAGTCGGCCGAGGCGACTGTAGTTCAGAACGTTCAGGTGACGGCGGACGGTTTTTTAGTCGGCACTGCGGGCGGCAGCCCCCAAATTAATTTTCAACAAAGTCGGGCCGGGGACATCGCCACCCTCGATATTGAAGGAGCTACTTTAGCTCCGGGGCTGAGCAGCCAACAGCCTCAAACGAACGGCAAGCACGGGGTTGACAAGATTGAAGTGCGGCAACTGCCAACAGACCCGCCCGTTACCCGCGTGACTTTGCGGATGAAGAGTCCTAATACTGAGTGGCGGGCGTCTGTGAGCAATTTGGGCGGGGTTGTGCTATTGCCTGCAAGTGTAAGACAGCCCTCGGCTTCCCGTCGCCTGACTGTAGATCCTCCAGCCAGACAAGCTCAAGGAAATTTAGCGAGAGTTCAGTCAATTGATTTAGCTAGTAACGGCACGCAACTGGTGGTGAGAACTGACCGCCAAGTCTCCTATACCAGCGGGTGGGACCAAGGGTCGAGAGCTTACTGGATCAGGATCGCTTCTAGTTCTCTGGCGGGGCAAATTCCTCAGCTCGATGCCAACAGTCCTGTATCGTTTACTGCCAGCCAAGAAGATGCGGAGACTGTGGTGATCTGGGTGCAGCCGCGATCGGGGGTAGAGGTAGGCAGGGTGACGAGGCCGAGTCCGCAGTTGCTGTCTTTGCAGTTGCGATCGAATGCTAGCGCGCAGCAGCCTTTGACTCGCACTCCCAGCCCCCAGCCTTTGCCGAGAAGGACTTTCGGAACGGGCGATTTGCCGCAAGCTTCTAATCGCCGCGCCGTGGTAGCGATCGATCCGGGTCACGGTGGCCGCGATCCCGGGGCAGTCGGGATTCAAAGCATTCAGGAGAAGGAGATTGTTTTGGATATCTCGTTTCAGGTGGCGAGGCTGCTGGAACAGCAGGGGGTGCAGGCGGTGATGACTCGGACTGACGACAGCGAAATCGACCTAGAACCGAGAGTTTCTTTGGCAGAACGGGTGAATGCTACTTTGTTTGTCAGCATTCACGCTAATTCCATTAATATGAGTCGGCCGGATATTAGCGGGATTGAGACTTATTATTTCGAGAACGGGGAAGATTTGGCCCGGGTGATTCACGGCAGTATTTTGCAGGGGACGGGGGCGACTGACCGCCGGGTGCGGCAGGCGAGATTTTATGTTTTGAGGAAGACTTCTATGCCTTCTGTTTTGGTGGAGGTTGGTTTTGTGACCGGTGCTGAGGATGCTGCTAGGCTTTCTGACCCAGCTTACCGCAGTCAAATGGCGGCTTCGATCGCTCGCGGCATTTTGCTTTATCTTCAACAAAGATAATATATTGCCCGAGGGAGTGGTAATTGGTAATTGGTTACTTGTTATTTGTTATTGGTAGCAACTGACAACTGACCACTGCCAACGGACCAGTGCCTAGTGCCCAGTGACAAGTGACAACTGCCAACTGACTACTGACAACTAACAAATGACAACAGACTCTGGACAACAAAGAATCGGTATTTTTGACAGCGGCGTGGGCGGTTTGACTGTTTTGACCCAGTTGTACCGACAATTGCCCAACGAATCGATACTTTATTTTGGAGATACCGCGAGGCTGCCTTACGGTACTCGCACGCCGTCAGAAATTGTGGAGTTTGTCCGCGAAATTATGGCCTGGTTGGTGGAACAGGATGTGAAAATGGTGATTATGGCCTGCAACACCAGTTCTGCTTTGGCGATGGAGATGGTGCAGGCTGAATTTGATATCCCAGTGCTGGGAGTAATTCTGCCGGGGGCGCAGGCTGCGGTCCAGCAAGGCAAGCGGATCGGGGTCATCGCAACTCCTGCTACGGCTGCTAGCAATGCTTATCGAAATGCGATTTTGGAGATGGACGATTCTTGCCTGGTGTGGCAGGTTAGCTGTCCGGCTTTTGTGCCGCTGGTGGAACAAAACCGGATTTACGACCCTTACACTTGTGAGGTGGCTCGGGAATATTTGGCTCCTTTGATTCAGCAGCGCATTGATACGCTGATTTACGGCTGCACTCATTATCCGCTGTTGGCTCCTGTGCTGCGCTCGCTTTTGCCTGCTGGGGTGACGTCGATCGATCCTGCGGTGCGGGTGGTGGCTGCTGCTGCCAGAGAGTTGGAGCTTTTGGGGCTGCGGAATGCTGGTACTGCGCTGCCAACTCGTTTTTGCGTGAGCGGTCCTCCGCAGCAGTTTGCGGAGTTGTCGGTGCAGTGGCTCGGTTGTACTCCTGCTGTTGAGAAAATATCCCTGCCGACAGTTGTACGATCGCCCGTATCGCTGGAATCTGGCGAATAAGCCGGAAAATTTATAGGTTAATCTAACCCCCCAAAACTCAGGTAAACCTGGCTCTGGGGGGTTTAATTATTGCGATGTAACCTAGCAATTACACATCAATAGGTAATATTATTGAACAAAAGCTTTGATGAACAATGCAAATAATGTCCTATACGTGCTGGATCTCTTCAGCCTTGAACCATGTCACCCTATGTATCGCAAGCAGTTTTACTTGTAGACGGCTATAACATAATTGGACTTTGGCCTCGACTCCGAGAGAAGCGCGATCGCGACGAACTCGAAACAGCTCGCCGCGAGTTAATAGAGGTTTTAGTTAACTACAGCGCTGTACAAGATTTTGAGGCTCGACTGGTGTTTGACGCGCACTATCGAGATACTCCCAGCGTTAAAGAAATTATTACTAAAAATTTATCGGTGCACTACACTGACTTCGGTCAGACAGCAGATACTTATATTGAAAAATCTTGTGCAAGTTTGCGCTACGAGTTGCGATCGGTCAAAGGCAAAGGTCGCATGATTGTCGCCACCTCAGACCGAGCGCAGCAATTGACCGTAGTCGGCTACGGTGCCGAATGGATGTCCGCCGAACAACTAGCGGCTGATGTAGAATCCACCGCCCGCCGCAGCGAGCGCCAGCACAAATCCCGCAAACACAATTCCAGTCGCTTTCTAGCCAGTTCCCTCGATCCAGAATCCCAGCAGCGCCTCGCCAAGTTGAGAATGGGGCTGCATTAGCTGCGGAAACCCGCTTGCTGTATAACAAAAAAAAAGTTTATCAAAGGCCTTGCCAAATCGAGTAAGTTCAGCTATTGTTAGTAAATGTGGGTAACAAAAACCCCCAATCCTCGGTAGCTCAGTGGCAGAGCGGTCGGCTGTAATGAATGCAAGCCTTTGGAATCAACCAAAAGCTCTAGTGACATAGCAGCTCTACCCGGTAACGGGTACTGAAAAATCGGGTGAATTCAAGGAAACCGCAGCACTTCGGGTGGCGGCAATCTTGAGCCAAGTCTGGCGAAAGGCAGCGGTTACGATCGCAAGTAGCCGGAAAGGTGCAGAGACTAGAGATGAGGAGCCTAACCAATAAATCTCACAGCGCCCGACATCCCACTACAGATAACACATCTGATGTGTAGGGATGATGAAATAGTCCGCGCCCTTCGGAAACGTTGGGATAAGTGTAACCGATTGGTCGTAGGTTCAAATCCTACCCGGGGAGTTAGTAAAAGTCTGAAGTTGGAATTTTCCAGCTTCAGATTTTTTGTTTTTATTGTCCAAATTTTGAGAATAAAATTAGTCATTTTTTATACCCTGAGTCGCGAAATTAAAGTTGCGATCGCCAGTCGAATTTCCCCAAGCTACCAAAATTTTTAGTGTGACACTGTAGGGTGCGGAATGTGGGTTCGCACCCTACAAATACTGGTAGTGCCCTGAAGGAAAGGTTCAACATGATAAAACAAAACCGAATTCAAAAAAAAGTAGGCATTAGCGAGTTGTAAACTAGCATTATAATGATGCACAAAACTCCAAATTGCAGCAAGATGATTTTGCAATTTCTTAGAGAAGGATAAGCTCTTTCTCACCAACCCTTGATACTCGTTGTCGAATGGTGCAGTTAAATCGCTCGATCTAGCTGGTACAACCACTATCTTTGTCTACACTATAATGACGCTTACTGGGCAATACAGAATCATAAGCACTCCAATGGTCAGTATAAATTACAGCACATTGACGGTAAACAGGTGGCATGGAATTCCATAAGGCAAGAGCTGATACTGCGCTACGATCTCCAATATGTACACCAACAATTTCCCTAGTCTGGGCATCCAATGCAAGCCAGACCCACTGCTGATTGCCTTTATTGTCCACAAACGACCATAACTCATCCATCTGAACATTCAGGCGCTTTTTTGGCTTGTCACTCACCTCCACTTGCTTCTTAACAACAACAGCTCGGGCATTTACGTACCGCTGCACTGTATCTTCTGACACTTGTAATACCCGAGCAATTCCGGCCGCCGTGAAATACGTTCAAGTAGCATCCGCTGCATTAACTCATGTTGTTCTTTCTCCATAGCTTTCCACGCGGGATTTAGAACAAATTGACGACCACATTCTCGACATTTGTAGTTTTGTTTACCATGCCGAGTCTGACCGTTACGACTAACTTCTTCTGCTCCACAATTGGGGCAAGAATTAATTTCTACTGTCATATCACCTATGGCAAACACTTCTCTCTAATAGTAGCTTAAGTTTACTCTATCCTTTCCTTCATGGCACTACCCAAATACTAAACATCGCGTTCTGTCCGCACCCATTTGGTTTGCCGCTTCAGGATAAAACCCAGATACAAAGGGATTTTCCAAAGGATGTAAAAAGGTACAGATAAAAGAGTTAATCCAGAAATATAGGCACGCCCGAATTTTGCCCAAGCGCCAACAATTGAAAATAAAATCAGCAGTCCTTGTACTGCTAAAAAGACGGCGGGAATCGGGGATGTTCCCAAGGTTGCTGCTAGTAAGGAGGTGGCAAAAGCTGCTAGCCAGATAGCTACTAACAGCGAAAGGGGAGGGACGGATAAGTCAAGGGCGATCGCCAATAAGTCAAAACGTTTTTGCTGGACAGAAGCTGCTGTCAGCCGGGGAGTTTGAGTTAACAATGTCTGTATGTGACCGTGTTCCCACCTGGTTCTTTGACTTTTAGCTGCTTGCTGCTGCTGTGGCAAACACCCGGTGACGTTTGCTTCGGGGCAGAATACTGTTGGGTGTCCGGCGATGGCCAAATCCAAACTCATCTGCATATCTTCAACAATATTGCTGCTTGCTAGGGAAACCGATCGAATTATCGACCAGGGAAAAGCCATGCCAGTACCTGTTAGCAATGATGGGAATCCTAACTGTTTTAATCCGCTGGGACGGACTAAGTTTTTCACGAGAAAGGCTAAAGCAGAAATTGAATCTTTCGGAGTAGGATTGGGCGGCTGTTCCATTAAATAAGTCGCTTGCACTGGTCTTTGTTCGGCAACTGCAACCCGGGCTAATTTTTCTATAGAGTCTGGCTGACAGATGCAGTCTGCGTCAACCATGATGACTACTTCGGGGGGGTCTGATTCGATCGACCGCAAGCCGAAATCCAGTGCGTATCCTTTGCCCTTGCGTTGTGTGTCTTGGCGCTCGATCGCACTTGCACCGCAGTTACGGGCGATTTCTGCCGTGGCGTCGGTGCAGTTGTCAGCAATCACTAACAAGCGGTCTTGAGGTGTTAGCTGCGGCAATATGGTGGAGATGGTGGCGGCAATTCCTGCTGCTTCGTTGTAGGCGGGAATTAAAACTGCTACTTTGGGGCGGGGCGCTTTAGTTTCCGCTGTGGGGCGAAAGCCGGACAAGAAAGCTGCACTGCATTCTAGAAATAGAACTGCAACGGGAATTAGAAGGATCAGGGCGATCGCCAATAGCACAACATCAATCAATAAAAACAGTAGCTGATTAATTTCCACAATTCTAGTACCTTAATTTTATTTTATTTGTTGCGTTCATTGAGTTCATTTAATCTAATTGCATCTTTTTTAACTCAGTGCACAACGCTATCTAAAGTATCATCATATCATTCCCGGAAAAAATGACCGTTATAACGTTTGTAGTGATGACTTAACTCCTCATAAAACTACTAGGACTGGCGTCTTCACTACAAATTAATTTAATTGCTGTTGTGCGAGCGTAAATAATATCATATCATGTCGATTCTGAAAATGGTAAGTAGATCAATTTAAATAAACCTTAAACACGCCTAGAAACCAGGTTTCTCAAAGAAACCAGGTTTCTGGGTGTTCTGTTTGTAATCAACTAAAAACTTAGTCGATTTTTAGCTCATTCACTCCCTGTGGGTTGCGAGCCAGGAAGCAATTTCCCAACTCAACTATTTTCAAGCTACGCTGCATCGCGGACAGCAACAGGTTGAGATTTTTTGGTGCTGAAATGTGCGGGGGGTACCAATTCTCTGAGATATCTCGACACCGATCGCAAATATCCCACTTCTGGTTGAATAGAATCCAGCGTAGAAAGACTCTTCACTAAGTCATCAAATTCATCAGCAGTAACTCCAGCACTGTTCAGGACTTCTTGGTTAAGCCGCCCGTATATTCCTTGCAGGAGGAGTTCGATAATCTCGCTGTAGTCAGCGATTTCCGTTCCGTAACCTTGCAATTTCTTCGGATGTATCCCCCACTGCAAAATCTTCAACAAGTCTTCGGGGGAACTCCACGCAAAAGAGGAAGCAATCACTTCTTTTTCTGCTGCGACAAGAGCGTGCTTGATTTGCACTTCCGGGAAATCAGGATCGCCGATTAAGCTTTCCAGCTTCGACACTTGTTTATCTAACACGCGCAAAGAAAAAGGAGCTAATTCTACACTCACCATGTCGCCAGCATCGTCAATCCTTCTAAAAGGATCTTCCAAAACATTAATTAGGAGGTGAATGTCTGTAGGCTTTTTCCAGTCAAACTGTCCAAGGAAAAACGGTTCTTCATATCCCGGCAAAAGTCCTTGAAAATAAATCGGCAGATTTTTGCCTGATTCAAGAATTTTATAAAGAGCTACTTCCAAGGTTTCTGTCGGCCACCCGAGATTACTCACAGCGACAAATTTCAGTTTTCCGGGAACGGATACAACCAGCGAATTCAGCAATAAATGTACGGCTTCGACAAGATTTTGAGCGGTTACGTAGCGGTGGGGAGCGTGAACGTTGACAGTTTTACCTTGCTGTACTTTTTTGGACATTTGCTCGCAAAACAAGCTATTTTCCAACATATGAGTAAAGCGAACCATCCCGTAAGTGACATCTCCTTCTTGAGCTGCTTTGGCAAATTGCCATTCGGCAAACTTTTTGGAGGCGGCGTAAACTTCGGTTGTAAAATATCGAGATGTTTTGCCTGTGGAAGAGAAGATGCAGTGTTCTACGCCGTATTCTTCGCACAGTTGGATGATGTGTTTACATCCTAACAGGCTGGTTGTAACTGTTTCTCGGATTTTGATTTCAGCTAGTCCGGGTTGGCGTTGGGCTGCTAGGTGAAAAACAATTTCTGGTTTTTCTACCTCAAATATGTGTTTGAGCGCCTCCAAGTTGCGAATGTCGGCGGCATAGAAAGTTACAGCACCTTCTCTGTTAAAAAGCGGGAGATTTTCTTCGGGGTTTTGACATCGGGCGTTGTCTGCGGAAATGATTTTAGTTGCGCCTAGTTTGAGAAGTTTTTCGATTAAGAAACTGCCGACACATCCTTCTCCACCAGTAATGAGGATGGTTTTTCCTTTTATTTTGCTACTGACTGCGGATGCGTATAGGTGAATTGTGCGATCGCGCACGTCGCTAAAAGGCTCGTTTTCTAATTGTCCGTCGGCTTGATAAGCCGAGATTAGCTGTGCGGTGAGAGTTTGTAAGGCCGCTAGGATTTCAGGATCTTGCGGTTCCGGGGAACCCGGGGGAACTAGTTGCTGGATGCGATCGATTATTTCTGCTTTGCTGGCACCTTCAAACACTTCTGAGGGGTTAAATGCACTCTTCACTTTTTGGGCTCCTTTAAACTCTAGAAATACGGTTGGTGATAAACGAGTTGTTAAACAGATTTTCGAGGGACAGAATCTTTAAAAGCCTGCCTAGATTTAGGATTTTTTAGACTGAAAGCTACTTAATCGGAAAAACACGCGATAGGCTCTGCTACTAATTGCTTGTATTAAGCCTACTTGTAGTTTTATTAAGCGCTTTTTTAACCTGCTTATTTTTGCGATCGGCCAAGTCCGAACGTTCTCTGTCCAAAATTTGTCACTACAACTATAAACTTAAATTACTGAGTGTTGGCAATACTCCGAACAGATCTTTACTATTTCTTTGTAATCACCTGCGAGTTTTCACGCAATTTTAAAGTTTATGTAAAGTTGCGCCGACATTAAAAAAACTTAACAATATATTTGACATTGATTCAATCAAATTTGACTACTGAAGTAAAATTTAAGTAAAAAGTATTTCTGGCTACTAAATATAGTTAAAATTCAACTAAAGATACTCACAACAGCGCCCGATATTTCGCTCCACTGAAAAAATTGCTACCCGAGCGGTGGGGTAGTCCTGCTGTGCCTACCCCTGTATGTGTCGTGCTACTAGGCGCGAACGGTGCGTTCTTTTTTGCTGCCTTCAAAGCCGCGAGCGTCCCCAACATCGTAGCCTCCTGTCCGCAAGCGGCGGTCTAAATCGCTGGCTTCGGGAGAAGTTTTTGCTGCTTCTTCGATCGTCACTCTGCCTTCGAGCACCAGTTTGTAAAGACCCTGGTTGATAATCTGCATTCCTTCGTAAGTATCATGTTCCATCAACCGGAAAGCTTCGTCATCAGCACCTTTCATCAAGTAATCGTGCATGGCAGGTGTATTCACCAAAATATCGTGAACTGCTACCCGACGGTTGTCCACTGTGGGCAGCAAAAGTTGAGCAATTACCGCTACTAAAGAATCGCAAATTTGAATCCGCATCGCCTGTTGTTCCTCGGGCGGGTAGAGGTTCAACAACCGGTTAATAGCGTTAATGGCGCTGCGAGTGTGGAGAGTTCCCAATACTAAGTGACCAGTTTGAGCTGCTTGCAATGCTGTATTGATGGTAACGCGATCGCGCATTTCCCCGATTAGAATTACATCCGGATCTTCCCGCAAAACTGCCCGCAAAGCCTGCTGAAACTCGTGGGTATGCAAGCCTACTTCCCGCTGGCTGACCAAGCATTTTTTAGAAGGGTGAATAAATTCAATCGGGTCTTCAATTGTAACTACGTGCTTTTGCTCCATCTGATTGAGGTGGTCGATCATCGCAGCTACTGTTGTTGATTTTCCAGAACCAGTAGGCCCTGTAACCAATATTAATCCCTGCGATCGCAAAATGATATTTTTGAAAACTTCTGGCAACCTCAAGGAATCGATAGTAGGTATTTCCAAACTGATCAACCGCAATACTAGGGCACCGCCGCTGAGGGAATCAAAACAGTTTAGCCGACACCGCACGAAGCCCGGGTAAAAAATTGCTGAATCTAATTCCTTGGTAGTTGCAAACTGTTTTCGCTGTTCGGGGGTGAGAATTTCGGCTAGGTAATGTTCAAAAATTTCTGGCGTTACTTTGGGGTGGGTAGTTGCTACTTGCATCACGCCCCGAATCCGAAATCGAGGTACTTGGCCGACTCGAATGTGAATGTCGGAAGCCGAGGCGCTATGGGCATCTCTGACCATTTGTTCGATCGTGCTGACGGGTGTCTCGACTGGCCGCTGCTGGGCTGGGGGCGCAGCAGGCGCGGGTGCAGGAGGCGCGGGTGTTGCAGCCAAGGGCGGCGGTGGCGGCGGTGTTCGTCGGCGGGCTTGAGCCTCTGGTTGAACGGGTGTAGGATTGTTTAATGGGTTCATTTTTTGGTCTCCAGTCAATGTAGATTTATTGCGAAAAAATGCCCATTTCTAATCTAATGGCTCGCAGCTAATTCGGTGCTAAATGCTGAGAATATTTTACAATTAGGCTTGATGGGGCGATCGAGTAATTAACAATTTCAACTCCTATGAACATCGGTCACAAAATTGGCGACTGGCTCGAAAATCGCGCTGTCGCCCCCGCCTACGCTGGTTGGCTGCTCTCGGGGATGACGGTTTTCTTTTTTGGGTCTGCGACCAATACAATGTCTGGGTGGCTGTACGCGCTTAGCGGTGGGGGTTTGGCGTTGTTGGGAGTAGCGGCGGTTTTGCCGGGAAAATCGCTCCGTTCCTTGGAAGTCCGTCGCCAGACTATCGAACCGGTGAGTGCGGGCGATCGAATCACCGTCGAACTAGAAATCGAAAATCGCGCCAGCGAACCTAAGACTTTGTTGCAAGTGGTAGACATCTTGCCGTTTGTACTGGGAGAACCAATCGTCCGCCCGATCGAAGTCATAGACCCTAACAGTATATACAGGGATACATACTATTTAGAAGTCCGGCAGCGGGGCGTCTATCGGTGGCAAGAGGTAAACTTGAGGACGGCGGCGCCTTTAGGGTTGTTTTGGTGCCGGCGCAGCCGCCCAGTCAAAGCGGTGGCGGTTGTCTATCCACAGGTTTTGCCGTTGAGCACTTGCCCTTTGATCGATCGCATCGGTCAAGAAGACAGCCCGCAATTTTACAATCGCAGTCGATCGCAAGCTGCTACCGAAGGCCTCACCCGCAACCTGAGACCTTACCGCCACGGAGACCCCACCCGCCTGATTCACTGGCGCACCAGCGCCCGCTACGGAGAACTGCGGGTGAGAGAGTTAGAAGTTGCAGCCGGCGGTCAAGAAATTATTATTGCTCTCGACAGCGCTGCGGCGTGGCAGCCAGAAGAATTTGAACGAGCCGTAACTGTAGCTGCATCCGTGTACTTCTATGCTAGCAAGCGCCTGTTAAACGTCAAACTTTGGACTGCCGGGACTGGACTCGTCTCGGGAAACCGAGTAGTATTGGAAACTTTAGCTGCGGTTAATGCTGGGGAAGATGCGATCGATAATCGATCGAAACTGCCGATAATTTGGCTGACTCAAAACTCTGCAACTTTAAACACTCTTTCCCTGGGCAGCCGCTGGGTACTTTGGCCGAGCGCCACTGCTGAAACAGGCGAAAAAATGTTAGTCAAACACGAGTTACCCGGTTTAGAAATTCGCTCCGACCGACCCTTAGAACTTCAGTTACAAGCTCCTCTGGAAAGAGCGATTAGTTATTAAGATAGTCCGGGACGCAAGCTCCTCTGGAAAGAGCGATTGGTTATGAAGATTAACTTCATCTGTTTTCAGGTAGCACAAGCTTTTCCCCTTTTTAATCACATATTTGGGGGGCGCTAAGAGTTCCCACCCCACAATATTTTAATTGTAGAGAGATAGTTTAATTTTAATGGCGAGCCGATCGAACTCGTTGTCTGAGATGAAAATGTTAATCCCTATCACTCTCTAGTGTCGGGGAGAATTTCCACTACATACTCAGGTACATACTCAGGTACATACTCGGGCTGATTCTGGGGCAAAGTCTTGGGCAAATTCTCCGATGGATGTTCGAGCCTGACTCGCCGGATCGGGAGATTTGCAATTAGTGCTGTGGCCCGCTGGTCACTTTCCAGCGAGAACTCAGACCCGGTGGTATCGATTTCCACGTAGCGAGATACCACCTCTAGAATTTCTCGGCGCATCGACTCAACCATTTCTGGGCTGAGTTCTGAGCGATCGTGGGCTAGAACCAGTTTTAGGCGTCGTTTTACTTCGTCGCGGCTGTTGTCAGGGGTGCGCGGGAAAAGTCGTTCGAGAAGTGTGTATATCATGGGTCGGGCGGGTTTGTCAAGGGTTAGGCATAGAAAAGGTCATACCATTTTCGATTTTCGATTTTCGATTTTCGATTGGGGAATCACTCATTCCCTAAGGGTTTGGAGTTGACATACTGTTTCATTTTTTTGGGGAACTGGTATCACTGGAGGAAAATCTCGGCTAGTTTCTGTGATGCAGTTGCTGCTTTTGAAGACAGATCGCCAATATTGCAGCACATCACATAATTTTAGTGTTTAAGAACTTGCGGAGGCGAGTGAAGAAGTTTTCCCGACGGGGATTTAGATCTAGAAATTCAACTTTTTCGCCTTCTAACCGGCGGGCAATATTGTCGAAGGCAGTTCCAGCTAAAGAGGCCGTTTCCGACAATACTAATGGTTCGCCTCGGTTGGTGGAAACGATGACGCGCTCGTCGTCGGGAACGACGCCTAACAGCGGAATCGCGAGGATTTCCCGCACGTCTTGCACCGACATCATATCATTTGCCAGCACCATTGCGGGTCTGATCCGGTTGACGATCAGGTTGATTTTCTTGACGTTGTTGGCTTCCAGCAGGCCGATGACTCGATCGGCATCGCGGACAGCAGCGATTTCGGGAGTGGTGACAATGATGCCTTCTTGAGCCGGGGCGATCGCATTTTGAAAACCTTGTTCAATTCCAGCAGGAGAGTCGATCAAAATATAGTCGTATTTTGCTCCCAACATCCCCACAAGCTGCTTCATTTGCTCGGCGCTGATGGCATCTTTCATCCGAGTTTGGGCAGCCGGCAACAGCACCAAGCGCGGCTGCCGCTTGTCTTTCACCAAAGCTTGCTCTAAGCGACACTCTCCTGCGAGAACTTCTAATGCCGTGTAAACAATCCGATTTTCTAAGCCCAGCAGCAAGTCCAAATTTCTGAGACCGAAATCGGCATCAATTACGGCAACGTTTCGTCCCCGCTTAGCTAAAGCCATGCCGAGATTGGCTGTGGAGGTGGTTTTTCCTACCCCGCCTTTCCCTGATGTAACAACAATAATGCGAGCCATAAGCGATTTTAGATTTATTGGGAATTGGTGATTGGAAATTAGTAATTGGGAATTAATAATTGGTAATTGGGAATTAATAATTGGTAATTATTCTTTGGGATTTTTGCAGTAATCTGTTATTCAGTGAATTAACTCAACACTCAATACTCTCCTTGTTCTACTAATTATCTATGAATTTGCACTGATTTTTCTAATCGTCTTTTAGTGACTGATTTACCCAAGGCAAAAATGATCGAGTGCAGGCTTAAAGAGAAATAGTATTAAGAATTACCCATTAACAATTAGCCATTACCAATTACCAATTATCGATTACTCATTACCCCCGACTAACTGCGATTTGTCAAAATCAGAGGCTCTGCCGATCCTAATCCCTTGAGGCGTCACGTAGGCGACTTCCGGGAAAAACTGAGCGGGTGAGGTTTCTGGGCCTCTGGCAACATACTTAGCAATCCTAATCACCATCGGTTCCATCTGCAAGGTCATAATCACGCTTTTGGTGTTGCCGCCGGCACCGGCGTGCACGACTCCCCGCAAACGGCCCCAAACTAGGATATCGCCTCCGGCGATGACTGAGCCGCCGGGATTTACGTCTCCCAAAAGTACGACGGTGCCCGGATGGCGAATTTCTACGCCCGATCGCACTGTCATCTGCAAATATAAAGGTTCCGCCAGCGATTGCGGTTTTTCGGCTGAGGCTTTATTTAGGGAAGAAACCGGAGGCTGCTGTTCTACACAATAACCTGCCGTAGCAGCAGCAACGGCGGTTTGGCGGCGACTGGTGTGGACTCGTTTGAGTTGCAGTTCAACTTCGGAGAGGGCATCGGCGATGGATTGCAGTTGGCGGATATCTAAAAGTCGATCGCTCCCCATCAATTGTACTTCTGCGTTTGGCTGCCAAAAGCGTTCTCCTGCATTGAGCCTGACTTTTAGCTGCTGCCAAAGTTCAGTCCAAGTCGAGGCGGAAGCTGTTGCAGGTTCGCTGTTGGTTTCTGGGGGGAGTAGCAACAGTAGCTGTCCGTCTTCTGTCTTGAGTCGGACTTGTAACTCCAAGCTGACTTCGGGTGTTGATTGAGGGGCGGCAGCAGCGGCTGCGGCGGAGGCATCGGGTGTCATGGGACAGTTTGATCTCGGGTAGGGACAGGTTAACATCAATATTAGCCTGAGTCGTCTTTTGGCTCAGCATTTGGGGGGAAAGTCTTGTTTTTTTATTTTTAACGGTAGTTAGGGCAATTCTATTTCGTTTGTGAACAAGATTTTGTTTTAATGAACCGCAGAGGGCGCAGAGAACACAGAGAAAGAGAATTAAGAGTTCAGAAGAGAGAATGAGAGAAGTTCACGAATTTGGTATCGATTGTGAACGAGATTCTTTTTGAATGAACCGCAGAGGATGCAGGACACAGAGAAAGAGAATTAAGAGAAGAGGGAAAGAGAGAATTTGACAAGTTTGGCATCGATTGTTATACACGCAGATCAGATGCAGATAGAAATAATTTTTAGTTTAATAGCGTTTACTAATTATTAATTTTCAATTCCGTTATGCAACAAATAGAACTTTATCGCGGCAGTCTTCTTGGTTTAGCAGTTGGCGATGCTCTCGGAACAACTTTAGAGTTCTGTCGCCCTGGAACGTTTGCGCCTATTAACGATATGGTTGGCGGCGGCCCGTTTCGACTGCAACCGGGCGAGTGGACGGACGATACTTCGATGGCGCTTTGTTTGGCTGAAAGTTTGATTGAGAAACAAGGTTTCGATCCTGTCCATCAGTTAGAAACTTATGTGCGGTGGAGTACAGACGGACATTTGAGCAGCACTGGTGAATGTTTTGATATTGGAAATACGGTGCAGCAAGCTCTTTGGAATTTTGAAGATACAAGAAAACCTTATTGCGGTTCTACGGATGCTTGGACTGCTGGAAACGGTTCGATTATGCGCTTGGCTCCCGTGCCTTTGTTTTATGCTACAAATCCTTTAGAAGTAATAGAAAAATCTGCCGAAAGTTCTCGAACTACTCACGGTGCTGCTACTTGTGTGGATGCTTGCCGCTATTTTGGTGCTTTAATTGCGGGGGCGGTGAACGGAGTTGCTAAAGATGTGTTGCTTTCAGAAAGATATTGTCCGATTTCTGGATATTGGGCAGCAAATCCGCTGGTGGCAGAGATTGATGAGATTGCGGCGGGTTCTTTTAAACTGCGACAACCTCCTGAAATTCAGGGTACGGGTTATGTTGTCAAGTCTTTGGAGGCGGCACTTTGGGCGTTTTACAACAGTTCTTCTTTTGCTGAAGGCTGTTTGTTGGCTGTGAATTTGGGCGACGATGCGGATACAACTGGTGCGGTTTACGGACAATTGGCGGGGGCTTTTTACGGGGAGGGGGGAATACCGGAAAAATGGCGATCGCAATTGGTCGATCGTACTTTAATTGCATCTTTCGCCGATCGGCTCTTGACTTTATCTCGATCGCTCTGAATACTTATATCAGTTTTCAACATTCTTTGTTTTTACAATAACTCGCAACTTGAGTTAATATAGATAAATTTACACAAACATTTCTGGTTGAGGGTTAATACAATGGTACTCGAAGCCCCGTCTATCAAAGCCAAACCAACCGTCACCTGGGAACCCCTACCAGCTAACTTTGTATTACCCGACGATCCGGTGGAAAATATTCAACAACCTTCTCTCGCCGCTGCTCTCACCGATGCACTGGGAGCCGCAGGATGTATCCAGCCAGAAATGCTGATTGCCTCTAATTTGGGGTTAGTCGCCACAGTCAATAAAAAGATTGTTGTCAAAGCTCCAGACTGGTTTTATGTGTCGCAAGTGCATCCTCTAGCAGAGGGGGTAATTCGCCGTAGTTATACTCCTAATACTGAAGGTGCTAATGTGGCGATCGTGATGGAGTTTCTCTCGGAAGCAGAGGGAGGAGAATTATCAGTCAGAGCAACTCCGCCCTATGGCAAACTCCACTTTTACGAACAGATTCTTCAAGTACCTACTTATGTCACTTATGACCCCTACGAAGGTATTTTAGAAGTGCGCTATTTGCAAGATGGGCGGTATGTTTTACATTCAGCCAATGAGCAGGGGCGGGTGTGGATTCCACAATTGGAACTATATCTGGGGATTTGGTCGGGGGAAAGGTTGGGACAAACCATGAACTGGCTGCGCTGGTGGGATGATGTAGGTAATTTGTTGCTGTGGAGTTCAGAACAAGCTGAGCAAGAAAGGCAAAGGGCTGAGCAAGAGAGGCAAAGGGCTGACCAGGAAAGACAAAGGGCTGAGCAAGAAAGACAAAGGGCTGAGCAGGAAAGCCAAAGGGCTGACCAGGAAAAACAAAGGGCACAACGATTGGCGGCTAAGTTGCGCGAATTGGGAGTTGATCCAGATTGAACGCTGATTGAAAGCTAATTTGCGATCGCCCTTAATAGACAGGGCTTACCCAACCATCTACCAGAATACGCTCAACCTCAGCCAGATTGCACCTACAAAACGCTATATTTTGTTGTGCGTAAGTCCTGAATCGAAAATCAAAAATCGAAAATCAATTGACGTGTGTAGCAATTCGTGATATTATTCTACGCATTTGTCTCGATATAAAAAATATTTATGAATAAATCTTAAGTTTTAATTAAATTTAGTATTATAATTTTGGTAACTTCCAACTAAGTATTTATTCTCAATATGGTAGCGGCTCAATTTCCTTGGCTGACCGCAATTGTCATCCTACCCCTCCTAGCTTCCCTCGCCATCCCTTTTCTGCCGGATACAGACGGCAAAACCATTCGCTGGTATGCGCTAGGCGTAGGTATTGCAGATTTTGTATTAATGTGCTGGGTGTTTTGGACTCATTACGATCCGAGCATCTCTAGTTTCCAAATCGTAGAGCAATATTCCTGGATACCTTCTTTAGGCCTCAACTGGTCTGTTTCCGTTGACGGACTGTCAGTTCCGTTGGTACTGTTGGCGGGATTGGTGACGACACTATCAATCTTTGCAGCCTGGGAAGTCGATCGCAAGCCGAGACTCTTTTACTTCTTGATGCTGGTGATGTACTCCGCACAAATAGGAGTGTTCGTCGCCCAAGACATACTGTTACTCTTCATTGTCTGGGAACTAGAACTAATTCCGGTGTACCTCCTCATCTCGATTTGGGGCGGACAAAACCGCCGCTACGCAGCTACCAAATTCTTGATTTACACCGCGGGCGCTTCCATCTTTATTTTAATAGCTGCCTTAGCAATGGCATTCTACGGCGGAGGCACCCCCACCTTCGACATGGTAGAACTAGGCTTGAAAGACTACCCACTGGGTTTAGAATTACTGCTTTATGCGGGACTGCTGATTGCCTTCGGTGTGAAACTGGCGATTTTCCCCTTCCACACTTGGCTACCTGATGCCCACGGTGAAGCATCTTCTCCCGTGTCGATGATTCTGGCCGGCGTATTGCTGAAAATGGGCGGATACGGACTGATTCGGCTGAATTTGGAACTTCTTCCCCAAGCACACGTTTACTTTGCACCGATTATGGCGGTGCTCGGCGTGGTCAATATTATCTACGGCGCGCTGAATTCCTTCGGCCAATCGAACATGAAGCGCCGCTTAGCGAATTCGTCGATTTCTCACATGGGATTTGTGCTGCTGGGTATTGCTTCCTTCACGGATTTGGGCATCAACGGGGCGCTGTTGCAAATGATTTCCCACGGTTTAATCGCCTCAGTATTGTTTTTCCTGGCTGGCGTTACTTACGATCGCACCCATACAATGATCATGGACGAGATGGGCGAGATTGGGAAAGTCATGCCGAAAGTGTTTGCCTTGTTTACCGCAGGCGCGATGGCATCTTTGGCACTCCCCGGAATGAGCGGTTTTGCTAGCGAATTGTCAGTGTTTGTGGGCGTCGCAACTAGCGATATGTACAGCGGTTCTTTCCGCGCGGTGACAGTGTTCCTGGCGGCAGTAGGACTGATTTTGACGCCGATTTATTTGCTCTCGATGCTGCGACAGTTATTTTACAACTGTGGGACACTAGCGGCTTGCGACCTTGAGGATCTAAATTTGCAAAATCAGAGAAACAATCTGGATGAAGCGGTTTGTTTTGGTAATAGTTGCGTTTTGCCTGGTGATGCACCGTTTATTGATGCTAAACCTCGGGAAGTGGCGATCGCCTTTTGCTTTTTGATACCGATTGTCGGCATTGGTTTTTATCCCAACATGGCGATGCAAGTTTACGACGCGAAGACTGTGGCAGTGAACGCCACAGTCCGTCAATCTTACATCCAAATCGCTCAAGACAATCCTCGGATTTATGCGAATCAACTTTTGGTTCCCAGAATTGCCCAAGCTCAAAAAGCGCCTGCTTTGGGCAAAATTACAGGGTCTGAATCTGCATCGATTTTTGGCATTGTCAAATAATTTTATCGAATTCTGTTTGTGTTGAAAATTGGGCGATCGCTTTTGTCAAAGAGCGATCGCTTTTTTGTTAACACTGAAGTTCCGAAATAATTGCCGCCAGATTCTCCCTAGCATATCCCACCTCAAGAATCGATTTATCCTCCAGATATGAGGCAACTTTCTTCAAGATATTGAGCGGTTCTTCAGAGCCTGTAGTCTTCAAAAACAACACTTGCAATCGATTTTTTACTAATTCTAAAATAGAATGGCTTCGAGCCTCTTTCCCTCCTTTTCCTTTAGCAATATTGACGCTCAAATTGTGAGTTTTCAACAGCCCCATTCTTTCTATTCCTTGCGTCTTAACCGTCTCCAAAACCTCGGCTCGAATCTGCTCCACTAATCGGTCGCTCACATATTGCACGATCAAAGGCTGAAGCATAAAAACAGTTTCCCCGCCCTCACTGATTTTGTCAATCAGCGAGCGACGGCCCAGAGAATCGAGATTTTTCAGCAAATCCGAAAGCGATGAATTGACCAACATCTGCTCTCGCAAAGTCGCCAGGGAAATCGGGCTTTGAGCAATAGCAATCCAGTAAGCAATCTCTTGTTCAGAACTCGACATTCGATCAAACTGCTGCTCGAGCAAATTGCTGATATGTTCTTCAATAAATAACGCCGTCGCTTCTAAAAACTTTAAAACGTTCCCCTCGAAAAATTCGTGAATCGTGATCGCCACAATCTTCAACGCTAACAGATTGCCTCCGTACCGGGCCAACAAAATTTCCCACTCTCGCTCTTGAGCAGATAAACCTTTTTCTTGGAAAATCTCCCGCGCAATTTCCTCGGAAATAACAGGTTTTAAAGACCGCACTTTTTCTCCCGCCAGCAAAGCCAGTTCCGTAGGTTCTTCTGAACTAACTACGACTACACAGCTATTGTGATTGACCTCACAGAGCCGCACAATTAAATCTCGATATCCTTCGTAGCCTTCGCGGTAGTGTCCGGCTAATTCTTCGGGTCTGAGAACCGCTTCAAAATCGTCTAAAATTACCAGACAGCGGTGCTTCCGCAGCTCTTCAACCAAGCGCGAAATTTTGCCGTTGAGGTCGATCGGCACATCGGGTTTTTGTTGGTTAGAAAAAAGTTCAATTAAGTTAGTGAGGAAGTCGGATGGTGCTGGTGCCGATCGCAGCGATCGCCAAATCACAAAATCAAACTCATTCTGTACCTGTTTTGCCAACTGCACCGACAGAGTTGTTTTGCCGCTACCAGCCAAACCCAGCAGCGCTACCAAGCGACAATTATCTGATAAAATCCACTGCTTTAAAGTAGTTAATTCTTCAGTCCGTCCGTAAAAAACCGAAACATCCGGTGCTTGACCCCAATCTTGCTGTCTGCCCCCGGCCGCCAGGTTGAATAGAGATCCTTTACCTCGACTAAAATCGCTCGTTCCCTGCTCTGTGTGGTATGAAAACAGCAACTGATGCCTCAATTCCGACAGCTTTCCAGGGCCGTTCCCCCCGATCTGAAACTTTTTGTAAACTTCGCCGAGTCTTTTGCGAACCGCGATGTCGCTAATGCCAAGCTTGGTTGCGATCGAAGCCGTAGATTGACCGTCGAGAGCCATAAACACAGTTTCTAACTCGGCATCTGTGACGCCACGCTGTTTGGCGATCGTTTGCACAAAGTTTTGAGGAATCGGAGTAGTCAAGGTAGGAATCTCGCCTATACTAAAAATCTATCTTCTATTATATTGTGTGAGTTCTCGCGGGCGAGCAATTGAATCGAATCTACCAACGTTCAGCTTGCTTTTTGTTGTTTGGGCATTTTTAGATATTTATACCCAATTATCGATTGTGATACCAGTTTGAAAAAAGGCAACTCTAAGCCAGTGATCCAAACCCATACACAATCAGTCATTCCCAATTATTCAATTATTCAATTCTTTAATTATTTAATATTTAATCTAACATGGTATGAGGAACGGGGAGTTGATCGCCATAAATTGTTGCTGCGATCCTACCGGTAGAACCTATTGTCGGGTGGGTGGAGGCGCGGCGATTAATCTGTAGAACCAAACGATAAATCTCCAACCGCGCCACCACCCACCGCGAACCCACAACCGGGTAAATTCACAATTCATGAAAGCAGCGCTTTATCAGTCAAAAACCTTCGCACTAGCGCGGTATTCTTCCGTCGAAACCAGCCGCCAACCCCCATCGCCATCGCCCAAAAGTTCCAAAACCTGCTGGTGATATTTCACTAAACTCAATCGGTGGCCGACACTCACAAACGTAGTTTTAGTGGCTTGCAACTGCTCGTATAACTGTTGCTCGTTCTTCAAATCCAAAGCACTTGTCGCCTCATCCAAAATAGTGTATCTCGGTTCCGTCAATAACAATCTAGCAAAACCTAAACGTTGTTGTTCTCCCAGGGACAAAATCTCCGCCCAATCTAAATCCGCATCAAAACCGCCCAATCTGTCCGGCAAATCTGCTAAGTTTACTGATGCCAAAACGCGGCGCAATTTTTCCTCATCAACCTCGCTGCTGCTGTTGGGATAGAGAAGTTGCGATCGCAAACTACCCAAAATCATATAAGGACGCTGCGGCAAAAAAAGCATTTCTCCGAGTTCCGGCCGCGCCAAACGGCCGGTTCCCGATTCCCACAAACCCGCAATTGCCCGCAGCAAAGAACTCTTCCCAGCACCGCTTTGACCGACAATTAACAGTCCTTCACCGGGCGATACGGCTACCGACAAATCGCTAATTAAAGTCTTTTGATGCTTCGGAGTATCTAAAGTAACGTGTTCCAGTGTCAATTGCGAACTTATAACTGTATCGATTGTTCTGAAGTCTAGTTGTACAGCACTTTTTTCATCTCTTAGAGACTCATTAAACGTGGCTAAACGATTAATTCCCGCTGCAAATAAACTCAAGCTTTCAATCCTATATACAACCAAAGAAAATGCTTCTGAAACCTGACGAAAAGCAAATTCAGCTTGAGTAATATCGCCGTATCTTATCTCACCTGCAAAGTAGATAGAAGCCAGGAATAAAGAGGGAATAATATAAGTTGCATATCTATAGCCAACTCTAAAATATCCCAGATTCCGCTGCCAACCAATTAGGAAATTAAAGTTCCGAACTGCTTCTAAAAATCTGTGTTTTACCTGAGCAGATTCCTGTGCTTCTCCCCGGTAAAAAGCAATTGATTCTGCATTGTCCCGAATGTGAACCAATCCATAGCGAAAGTCAGCCTCTTTGGAGAGCTGATTGAAGTTCAAAAATATCAACCTTTTGCCAAAAATTACCATGACTGTCGTGCCAAAGACAGCATAAATAATTAGTCCGATCGAAAGACCTTTGGAAATAGACCACAGAATGCCTGTAAAAGAAATAATATCGATAACTGCCCCCAATATCAGCAGCAAAAACTCTAAACTTGTGCTAGTGAAAGAATTGATATCTTCAGCAATCCGCTGGTCGGGATTGTCGATTTCCTTCTGAGAATTGATTTCGTAATAAGCGCGGTTTTGAAAATAACTACCCAGGAAACTATCAGTCATCCACTCTCGCCAGTACAATCCCAGTTTATCTTGGGTATACCCGTAAATAACAACTATCGGGGTACCGATAATAAAAACTCCAGCATAAACCCACATAAACCGCCAAAAAGTAATCTGATCTTTTTCAGCCAGCGCTGTCGTGAAAAAATTACTAATATAGCTAATGACTACGTTAATTCCGCTAACAGACAGCGACAAAAATAGCAGCAGAGCTAACATTATCCACTGCTTCCAGCGCGGTATCAACTTGCTTCTGAAAAAGACAAAAGCAGCCAGCGGGAGAATTAGCATTAAACCAACGATCGCAATTGTCGGTGAGTAGATAATTCCTTTGATCAAAGTAGCTAAGCCAGCCGCAACCCCGTTAAAAGCCTCTGGAAAAAAGGCTTGAGCACCCAAACTGACAACACTGACAGCCACAAACATCGCAGCGAACAGAAATAGCAACAACAGCGCCACTAATCCTAAAAAAATTCTGCCGCCTCCAGGCTCTAAAGGATAAAAGTAAGGCTGGGCGATCGCAATAAATCTCTGCCACAACTGACGGTCAAATCGATTCATCTTTGCTTTTTACAAAACTACTTCGACTCTTCTAACATATCAAGTTTTATTACCCATTGCCGCAGTAATTTATTCAAGAGTTAAGCTAAAAAAATGGCATTACCGAAAGACTGATCTAGCCTGAGTCTTTCGGTAGTCGGGTCTGAAAGCACTTATGCCCAAGACAATAAAATCAAAAGTTTTAACAATTAAGAACGTTTTCATCGTCAGGCCCGTTGCTATATTTGCAGAGAAATTAGGCCAGGAGATAAAAAAAGTTGGGACGTTAGTTGTGGAGCAAATCTCAAATCTCAAATCTATCTAGCTGGAAGAAGTCGCGCTGTCGCCGGCTAACTCCGACTGCGATTGGCTGCTGTAAAACCGCTGGCTCATCCCTAAAATTACTTGTTTCATTACCCAATACAAAACAGCAATTACTACAAAAGTTACAGCCATTACTAAAACCGGACGCTTGCCAATCAAATTGTTCATTACGGTGTTAACCAGCGCATCGGGGTTAGTCAGAATGTCCCAACTGTTGAAGCGTATAAATCGCCCTAAATAAATCCCGATCGCCGAAAGTGCGTGTATAGTTATCTCCGTTGCCAGGATAAATCTACTCCAACCCTGTTGCTTCAAATAGTAACCCAAATTCATCACCGACAGCACGTAAGCCCCAAACCCGAGCAGCATAAACACCAGATACTGCGGGATCAAAGCTAGAGCAACAGTCCACACCGAGTACCCCTCTTTAATCTGCTCGATCAGGTGAATGATATCAGTTAAAACGTAGGGCGCATTGGGCAAAAAGGCGATCGACGCCAAAAAACCGCCCCACCAGCGGAGAGAGCGAACTCCGCGCTGCCGCAGTACCCAGATATCTACAGCCATCAATGCCAGCGTAATCGCGATCGCCCCCAAAACGTAAGTTTTGCCGACATCTTGCACAATGTGCTTCAGATAGGCCAAAACGTGGCGCGTGCTGGGCAAAAAAGTAGCGCCCAGGAGAAAGGCCGTACCCCACAGCAGCCAGCGCGATCGGGGTTTGCGGAACAGCAAAAAACTCAGGCCCAGCGGTACTAAAGCCAAAAACAAATTCCAAGACATCCAGCGGACATTGTGTCCCATTGCTTCCAGCGCTTCCAGGATTAATCCCATCATGTCAAGTTTTATACAATTAAAGGTTTGATGCAGCTTCAATCTATCTTAGTCGTTAACTTGTAGGGTGCGTCAGCTTATGGCTCCTGGCTGTGCGCCTGAAAATCAGGATCTGCTGACGCACCCTACCACTGTCGAGTCAATCTAAAATCTAAAATCTAAAATCTAAAATCGACTGACGCACCCTACCACTGTCGAGTCAATCTAAAATCTAAAATCTAAAATCTAAAATCGACTGACGCACGCTACTACTTATACACTTTGTCGATCGGAATCTGAATCCTAAAAGTCGTTCCGCATCCTGTGGACGAAATACACTCAATCTTCCCCTTGTGCTTTTCCACCACAATCGAGTGCGCGATAGACATTCCCAACCCCGTACCTTTCCCCACAGCTTTTGTAGTAAAAAACGGGTTAAAAATGCGATCGACTACCCCCTCGGGAATGCCCGTACCGTTGTCCGAAATTTCCACAATCGCAGTCTTCTGGGCCGTTACACCAGTGAAAATAACAATCCGGCCCTTCTCGATCTGCGATCGTGGAACCGATAACTTTTGATATCGTTCTTCAATAGCATCAATTCCATTAGCAATAATATTCATAAACACCTGATTGAGTTGGCTTGCATAGCACTCTACCGGCGGTAGTTTCCCAAACTCCTTAATTATTTCAATTTCCGGGCGGCTGTCCCGACTCTTCAAGCGGTGCTGCAAAATTAACAAAGTGCTGTCAATTCCCGCGTGAATATCGACCGGCTTCATTGCGGATTCGTCCAGCCGCGAGAAATTCCTGAGCGACAACACAATTTGACGGATGCGGTCGGTTCCTAACTGCATCGAACCCACAATTTTTGTTAAATCCTCAGCCATGAAATCCCAATCTATCTCTTGAATGCGAGCGACAATTTTTGAATTAGGTTCGGGATACTCATGTTCGTAAAGAGTCACCAGATCGAGCAACTGTTTTGTATACTGTTTGAGATAATCAATGTTAGCGTGAATGAAGTTAACGGGATTATTAACTTCGTGAGCGATGCCTGCAACTAATTGCCCCAAAGAAGACATTTTTTCAGTTTGAATGAGCTGAGTTTGAGTAGATTGCAATTCCAGCAGCGCTGACTCTAAATCTCGAGCTTTTTCTCTTTCTCGTCCCTCGCTTTGTCGCAGTGCTTCCTCTGCTTGCTTGCGAGTCGTAATATCCTGGGAAACTCCAATTATTACCTTAGCCTGACCGTCAGCATTCCTGCTAAAAATAGTATCCCGACTTTGCAGCCACAAAAAATGACCGTCTGCTGCCCGCATCCGGTACTCAATTTCCCTAATTTCGCCATCTTCAACTTCTACAAAGCTCGCGTGATGTTTCACGATCGTCAACAAATCTTCGGAGTGTATTAACTGAGGCATCAGTGGCGAATCCATAGCTGTAAGGTCGTCAAACATATAGCCCAAAAGCTCGAGCAGTGAATTATTAGTGTAGGTATTTCGCTGTTCTTCCAAGTCGTAGAGATACAAAATACCGGGAGTAGCCGATGCTACTTTTTGAATGAACTGCTGGCTTTCTTGCAAAGCTAACTCAGCTTGCTTGCGCTCGGTAACATCAACGGCGATGCCGTCCCAAAGAATATCCCCGTTTTCTTTAGCTTCAGGACGCGAATTTATCTGAAACCAGCGAATCTTACCGTTTGGCAGCACCATCCGTCCTTCCCACTGCCAAGGTTGCAGATTTTGGGCTGAAATAGCAACAGATGCGTCATGATTTTGGCGGTCTTCGGGATGAATCAAATTTATTACCAAAGCCGCATTTTTCAGAACATCTTCTGGTTCTAACTCAAAAAGTTCTCGGCAAGCAGCACTTATGTAAGGAAAACTGAAATATCCATCTGCACGCAACAAATATTGATAAATTATTCCCGGCAAATTAGCAGACAGCTTTTGGAATCTTGCCTCACTTTCCCGCAGTGCTTCCTCTGCTTGTTTGGGCTCCGTAATGTCAGTAATTGAACCAACCATGCGGACTGCTTTTCCAGATGCGTCCCACAAAGCTTGTCCCCGACTGAGTATCCATTTGTAGGCGCTGTTATAGCACCACCAGCGGTATTCGATGATGTAATGCGGCGTTTTCTTGTTTAAATGGTCTTGGAGAGCTTGCATTACTAAGGCTAAATCGTCGGGATGCGTACCCTTGTTCCATTCGTCCAAGTAATCGAGAGTTTGGCTGTGTTCGTATCCAGTGATTTCCTTAAATCGCTCGGACAAGAACACTTCCCCTGTTTGCAAGTTCCAGTCCCAAATTCCGTCATTGTTGCCTTTGAGTGCTAACTGCCAGCGTTCTTCAGTTTGCATCAATTGAGCAGTTCTCTGTTTCACTCTATTTTCTAGCTCTTGATTGAGTTGTTTGAGACTTTCTTCTGCCTGTTTGCGTTCGATCGCAATACCTGCTAAATTTATGACCGCTTCTATCAATTGCAGCTCAAAAAAATGGGGGCTGCGCGGTTGGGCATAATACATTCCAAAAATTCCCAGAACTTGACCTTGAGATGAGAAAATAGGAGTAGAAAAGCAAGCTTTCAGTCCAAAACTCAAGGCTAAATCTCGATAATTTTCCCACAAAGGATCGGTGGCAATATCTGTAACGATCACCTGTTGGCGGCTAAAGGCAGCAGTGCCGCAGGAACCGACATCCGGGCCGATGGCTGTGCCGTGAATAGCAGCATTGTAACTGTCGGGCAAACTGGGCGCGGCTCCGTGCAGTAAATGTTCGCCATCTGGAGCTAGAAGCAATATCGAACCTATGACATCTCTAGATTGCTGTTCGATTATTTCAACTAAAGTATTTAAAGTATCGCCCAGAGGAGCGCCCTTAGCAATCATTTCTAAAATTTGTTTTTGACCGGTTAACCAATTTTCAGCTTGCTTGCGCTCCGTAATGTCGCGGGCTACCCACAGAACCGTGTTTTCTTTCATTGGCGAAATGGTAGTGGCAAAGCAAATGTCTTTGTTGTCAATTGGCAGGTTGTATTCTATTGAACGCATCTGCTGTGTGTCGGCGGCAATTAGAATTTCGCTGAGGAAAAAGTCGGCGCGATCGGGCAGCATGATTTCGTGTAGAGTTTTGCCGACAAGTTCTGCCGGCGATTTATATAAAAGTCCAGGATTTGTCGGGGCAATTTTCAGGTAGCGTCCCTCAATATCAATCACCAAAATTACGTCGTTCATGGCAGCGAACAAAGCTCTAAGTTCCGCTTCAGAAGCTTGCAGGGCGATTTCAGCTTGTTTGCGATCGCTAATATCCGTCCCGATACAAAGCAGTCCTGCCAAATTTCCCTTCGCATCTAGTAAAGGTTTATTTGTCCACGCTATCCACACCCTTTCTCCATTGCTGCGGATGTTTTCCTTTTCGTGTTGGAAGTATTTTTCCGGCTGTGCCAAAAAATCTCGAATCATTGCCGCGAGGTCACTCTCGGAGAAATCTGTTTTCGGTATAATTGTGCCGATCGCACTTTTGCCGATGATTTCTGCTTCTGAATACCCGAAAAAAGCTTCACCAAACTCGTTAAAAAAAGTAATCTTGCCTTCACTGTCTAACTGCACAATAATGCTGTTAGCATTCTCAACGAGTTGCCGGTACTTAGCTTCGCTTGAACGCAGTTTCGCACGGCTGTACACCCAGCTAAAAACCCCCACCCCGCTCAAAAGTGCCAGCAAGTCGCCTCCAAAGAGCAGCCACCCCCGATGCGGCGAATTCGCAGGCCATCCTCCTGCCGGAATTGCTGCCAACTGCCAGGAACCGTTGGGCAAAGTCACTTCCAGCACCACGGGATTGTCCTGAAAAATTGACTCGTCACCGAAAAATACTGCGCCGGATGCTCCCCTCCCGTCTTTGCCCCGCAGAGCGTATTGCAGCTTCGCTGAGGAGTCGTTGAGTCCCGCTTCCTCAATCAGGGAATTTTTGTCCACGAACAGGCCTGTCAAGCCCCAGTAAACTCCTGTTTCGGGCTCGGCGCCGGAGGGTGTGAGAAAAATCGGCGATCGGCTGATCAACGTCTCGTCCCCCTCCAATAATTTCACGGGCCCGGCAAGCAAAGTTTTTCTGCTGTTGATGACCTCTTCGACCATTTCCCGCTGTTCGGGTAGCGCCGTCAAGTCAACCCCGATCGCCGCTTCATTTCCGTCCTGCGGATAAATGTAAGCGACCGTGGTGCCTTTAACTAAAGTTATGGCGCGAATGCCCGGTTGCTGTGCCATCAGAATTCTCGCCGTCGCTGCAAACTCGGGTTCGGTGATATTTGGGTTATTGGAAAGGTAAGCCCCCAAACCCCGCATCAAAAACAGCCGGGAATTCAAAGAGCTTTCGAGCTTAGAACGGACTGTGCTGAGCCGATCGAGGGTGCTAGCGCGGTTGTACTGACAAAACCGCTGTTGTTCCGATCGATCTAAAATGCCAACTCCGACCAAAATTGCTATTGATGCCGAAATTGCTGCTAAATAGGGTGAAATTTGAAATTTTTTAATTTTAAAGTATTGCATCTGCCGGCGGTTAAGGTAGATCTTTACGTCTTTAGATAGATTTAGTTTAGTTCCATTCTATAGACAGATGCAAGATTTCCGGGATACCGGGCTTTTGGCGAGCCGGCGCGAGTTTTTTGTGTTCTAGGACGCCCGCCGAACGCCGGCGATGTGTAAACCTCTAATCCTCAATTCTACGGACAAAGTTTTAAATCTCAAATCGACTGACCGAAAGTAATGTGGTCATAAGCCCCCGGATTCATTCCTTCGCAAGCTCAGGACGGGATCGATCTAAAATCTAAAATCTAAAATCTAAAATCGACTGACTCGCCATTTATCGGGTAGGGTGCGCGCTCCCCCACCGCTGTGGTGCGGGGGCGCGCACCCGAAAGACGGGAATTATTAGCTAAAATAGGGTTAGCAATCATTTTTTTCAGCGCTACGGCGGATCATTCATAGGGGCAATTTGATGCAAGAACAGTTGATGGAAGCGATCGCACCTTACCGCGATCGCGTAGATTATCTAGAAGTTCGGCTCGAACAAAGTGAGTCAACTGCGATTAGTTTTCGCGGCCCTCAGTTAGATGCTGTCAACCGCAGTTTTAGTCTCGCCGGCGGCATCCGCGCCTGTCACAAAGGCGGCTGGAGTTTTGTAACTTTTAACGGTTTAGCTGAGTTAAAAAACCGCATTGAAGAAGCTGTCGTTCAGTCTCGTTTGGTTGGCAGCGAAAAAACTCTACTCGCAGAGGTTACCCCGATTCAAGATTATGTAGCGGTGGAATTGGGCCGCGATCCCCGCTCTATTACTTTAGCCGAAAAGCGGAAATTGCTCGAATCTTACAACCAGTTGCTGTTAGATTACGACCCGCGAATTCAGACGACAATGGCCGGTTACAGCGACAGATTCGGGATTACTTATTTTGTGAATTCTCAAGGCACTTGCATCGCTCAAGAGCGCTTGGACGTGACGGGGCGTTTCGGGGCGATCGCCCGCGGCGAGGGCGGTGTCGTCCGCCAAGGGTTTGAGTCGATTCACTCGCGATCGGATTACGATGTGTTGACAAATATTGAAGATCGTGTTAAGAGTGCGGCCGTTCGAGCTGTGGGCCAACTAGAGGCAAAATCGGTGAAAGGCGGTCAGTATCCGGTGATTTTAGACCCTTATTTGTCGGGGGTGTTTATTCACGAAGCTTTCGGGCATTTGTCGGAAGCAGACGGCATTTACGAAAACCCGAAAATGCAGGAATTGCTGACTTTGGGCAAGCCTGTGGCGATCGAACAATTGAATGTAATTGACGACGCAACTGTGCCGGGATTGCCGGGAACTTTGAAATACGACGACGAAGGCGTGCCGGCTCAGTGCAAGCATTTAATTAAAAATGGAGTTTTAACGGCTCGGATGCACAATCGCGAGACGGCGGGCAAAATGGGCGAAAGTCCGACAGGAAATGCCCGGGCTCTGAGCGCTACTTTTATGCCTTTGGTGCGGATGACTAATACTGCGATCGAGTCTGGGGAACATTCTTTTGACGAAATGGTTGCCGACATTGACGAAGGAGTGTATGCAGTGCGGATGTTGGGAGGACAAACCAACGGCGAAATGTTTACCTTTGCGGCGGCTCAAGGGTTCATGATTCGCGACGGCAAATTGGCTGAACCGGTTAGCGATGTCACTTTAAGCGGCAATGTATTTCAGACGTTAAAGGATATTGAGTCTATAGGAAACGACTCGGTTTATGCCTACGGCGGTTGCGGTAAAGGCGGCCAGAGCGGTTTACCCGTAAGCGTCGGCGGCCCCCATTTGCGGATTAAAAATGTCGTCGTCGGAGGAAGGTAATTCATTAGTCATTAGTCATTAGTTATTAGTTCAGGACTTACGAAACTCGTTAAGGTGAGGGCGTGCTCACGCCCTCACCCATCACCTTAAGCGGTTTGGGATACTGACAAGCTGACAAACGACTTAAAATCGGCTATTGACTTTCACTCGCGCTGAGTGCGATGCCGGAGGCTACCGCTACCAAAGGCGTAAATTTCCGCCCATCAATTCGCATTCTGACTCGCTGATAAAAAAACAACACGCTCACAGCTCTTACAGTCAATTGACAACAGTTATAATCAGAATTTTTTAATTATTAAACCTGCTTAAATGCACTAAACTTAACTACTCTCAATATTGATTAAGCAGTTCTCTCAACTAGAGGCTAACTCTCCGAGTGGCAACCATGTAGAAACAGTCAGCCATAACCGAATTAATCGCTATCTCAGACGCTCAAAATTAACTCCTCAGTTGTTGTGGAGTAATGTATCGCTGATTTAATCTCATGTTTATGGTTAAGGAAAAATGAGGAAAGTTAAAACTTTTCCCAAATTCAAGAAACTGAAATTAGGCGTTGCTGATTCACGGTATGAAGCAACTTTTCTCGAAAGTTACAAAACTCACCCTACTTGGCTTATAGCCCTTCCGAAATCTTTAATTCATACCTTAGTTCAGCAACCCCTGAAAATCAAACTCTGGAAGGTCGGAGTCTTCGGGATATGGCAGTTGAAAGTTGAGGTCGGTGAGGCCGTTGAGAGCTTCGGCTAAGTCGTTCGGTGTTTGGGAGGCTTCAGACATTACAGAGAAATTGGGGAAGTGCGATCGCGATCTAGATTCTACCAGGCTTTACCCTCATTTTTTGTTGAATTCTCATTAAGTTGCCTCCCTCTTTACCTGAGCGCGTTGCCTAATGGGAATCTCAATCACAAATTCTGCACCCCGATCGGGCTGCGATAAACATCTCAAATCTCCGCCGTGCTTATCCACCACAATCTGATAGCTAATAGATAATCCCAAACCAGTGCCTTGACCCACAGGTTTAGTTGTGAAGAAAGGACTAAACAGATGCGTTCTTACGTCACTTGTTATCCCCAGCCCATTGTCTTTAACACTGATTCTTACCCAATCGTCATTCAGCATAGAAGTACGAATTGTAATCGTACTAGGATCTTTTTTTATTTGCTCCAAGCTGCGTTTTTTGTCATAGTAATTCAAGCCATCAATGGCATTGCTCAGCAAATTCATAAATACCTGATTTAACTGACAGGCATAACATTCTATTTTTGGCAAATCTCCGTATTCTTGAATAATTTGAATAGGTGGACAATCCGGCTTAGGCTTGAGCCGACTCTGCAAAATGACTATACTGCTGTCGATGCCCTCGTGAATATTAACGGGTTTCATCTCAGCTTCGTCATGGCGCGAGAAGTTCCGCAACGTCAGCACAATCTGACGGATACGTTCTGCCCCTACTGTCATCGAAGACAGCATTTTAGGCAGATCTTCTCTGATAAATTCTAGCTCTATGTTATTAATTAAAGCTTCGATTTCAGGGTGATTATGGGCTTCGTGCTGCTCGTAAAGAGTGATTAAATTTAATAGCTTCTGACTATACTCATTGACATAAGTTAAATTGCCATAAATAAAATTAACAGGATTATTAATTTCGTGGGCAACACCAGCAACTAACTGTCCTAAGCTAGACATTTTCTCAGTCTGAATAAGCTGAGATTGGGTGCGCTGTAACTTTTGCATTGCGACTTCTAGTTGGATAGCTTTTTCTCGCTCTCGCACTTCCGATTGCCGCAATTTCTCCTCTCTTTCTTGGCGGGATCGCTCGTTTTCCTTTAACTGTTGCACGTGGGACAATGTTTTGTTAATTGTAATTTCTAAATCCTGAAAATCTATAGGCTTAGTCAAAAAATCAAAGGCCCCGCCGTTCATCGCCTTTCTAATATTTCCCAAGTCGCCATAGGCAGATATAACTACTATTTTGACCAGAGTAACTAGCTCGTTAAGTTTCGCGAGCAAAGCCATACCATCCATGACTGGCATATTAATGTCTGTCAGTACAA
Source organism: Microcoleus sp. K4-B3 (assembly GCF_036704615.1). NCBI lineage: Bacteria > Bacillati > Cyanobacteriota > Cyanophyceae > Oscillatoriales > Microcoleaceae > Microcoleus > Microcoleus sp. K4-B3. The sequence goes on along the minus strand of NZ_JAUBSF010000027.1, from coordinate 6,035 downwards.
TATCTATATCCGGCTGTTCTCGCAACTTTGAAAGCGCTTCTACCCCATTATGTGCAAAAAAAACTTGGTATTCTCCTGTGCGGATTTTTTTCCTAAATTTCTGCGAAATTAAAGATTCTAAATCTGGCTCGTCATCCACAAATAATATTTTAGCTGGCATCTTGAGATCGCTTTCGGTTGTAGGTGACATTTTTTGAACTCCTTGGATTGATTAACTTATCAGATGAGTAATATTTATATACTTTAAATTCTATTATAAATTATTTGAGTAGTGATGAAAAGGCGGATTTCTGCAATGGCCCACTAAACTGCTGGAATATACTCTGAGTTTGGTAGAGGTCGATTGATTAGATAAGGTCGAGTTCAGCCTTAGTTTGTCTGATTGGAATTTCAATCCAGAACTCCGCTCCCTCCCCCACCTCTGAAACACACTTCAATGCTCCGCCATGCTTCTCCAGTACAATTTGGTAGCTGATATAGAGACCCAAACCAGTACCCTGACCTATCGGCTTAGTAGTAAAAAAAGGTTCATAAATACGGTTTTTCACGTCTGCGGTCATTCCCAGCCCATTGTCCCGAATTTGAATGACAACACTGGATTTTTCCTCTAGCAGAACAGTGCGAATAGTAATGGCGCTCTGGAGAGCGGAGATGTCATTGAGTGACCGTTGTTTATTGTACTCATTCAAAGCATCAATCGCATTAGAAAGAATGTTAATAAACACCTGGTTGAGTTCTCCAGCATAGCATTCCACTAAAGGCAGATTGCTGTACTCCTCGATCACATCAATCTCTGGACGTGTTGTCGTTTTTTGAAGTCGATTATCCAAAATCAGCAGGCTGCTTTTGATTCCTTCGTGAATGTCAACAGCCTTTATGTTAGCTTCATCCAGCCTTGAGAAGTTACGCAAAGACAAAACAATCTTGTGAATGCGGTCAACACCACATTTCATCGAAGCCAGAATTTGGGATAAATCTACTATCATAAATTCTAAATCTATGGCTTCAATTTCAGTTTGAATCTCAAAACATGGAGGAGTATACTGCTGCTGATAGAGATGTAACAGGCGCAGTAGTTTTTGGATATAATCACTGAGGTGGCTGATATTGCCAGAGATAAAGTTGGCGGGGTTGTTGATTTCATGAGCAATCCCCGCAACCAGTTGACCCAAAGAAGACATTTTTGCAGTCTGAATGAGTTGAGCTTGGGTCTTTTTTAGCTCTTGCAGAGTTTGTTGTAAATCCTGAGCTTGTTCTCTAGCGCGAGCTTCTGACTGCCGCAAATACTGGTTTTCTTTTAGCTGTTGCACATCGCGCAGCGTTTTGTTGATGGTAATTTCTAAATCCTGAAAATCTATTGGCTTAGTTAGAAAGTCAAAGGCACCAAAGTTCATTGCATTTCTTATATTTTTCATGTCGCCATAAGCTGATATAACTACCGTTTTGAGGGGGATATCTATCTGATTAAGTCTAGAGAGTAAAGTCAGACCATCCATTTCAGGCATATTAAGGTCGGTCACTACTATATCTAGATCCGGGTGTTCTTTCAATTTTTCCAACGCTTGTACGCCATTGTGGGCAAAGAAAAGCTGCCATTCTTCCGCCCGGATCTTTTTTCTAAATTTCTGGGAAATTAGAGATTCTAAATCGGGTTCATCATCCACAAACAGTATTTTTGCTGACATATTAATTTTTATGGGCTAAAAAAAACATAAAAATCTAGCGCTTTTGAAGGGCAGAAGGAAAATGCAATCTAGCAATTTTAACTCGAGTGAGGGACTGCTTTCAATTAGCAGTTAGCAATTACCCATTACTAAATATGTTTCTTTGTGAGTTTACTCCAAATTAATTATTTTATTTTTTAGTCTATCAAAATTAACAGGCTTAGTAATATAGTCATCAGCTCCATAAGCTATTGCGGTTTGGTAATTTGTCTCATCTCCATAAGCGGTAATCATAAAAACTTTTAGAGCAGGAAACTTTTCTTTGAGAATCCTGAGCAGTTCTAGCCCATTCATTCCGGGCATATTAATATCCGATAAAATCAAGACAATAGATGCTTCGTCCTGGTTTTCTAAGTAGTTCAAAGCTGCCTCTGCTGATAGGCAAAATTGAAATTTAATTTGCCCTGCTTTGATTTCTTTCCTAAATTTCTGATTGAACAGTGACTGGATATCTTCCTCGTCGTCTACAACCATTACTTTCATTTTTTTAAATCCTTAATTTCGGCTACTTTTTTGGGCAAGGTGATTATAAACTCTGTGTAATTTTCTACTTCTGTTTCGACTTTTAGTTCTCCTCGATGTTGCTGGACTATAACATCCTGACTGATAGAAAGACCTAGACCAGTACCTTCCGCTGGTGGCTTTGTAGTAAAAAAGGGATTGAAAATTTTATCGAGTACCTCTGGTTTTATACCTGAGCCATTATCGCGAATGCGGATTTCAATCGCCGAACCAATATTTCGAGTTCTAACGTCAAGCAGCGGTGAAAATACTTCTCCCATTTCTTGTTTCTTTTTATAGGCTGCATAGCAAGCATTGCTAATAATGTTAAGAAAAACCCTGCCGATGTCTTGTGGCACGACCTCTACTTCGCCAATTTCATTGTCATAGTCGGTTTCTATGGTAATGTTAAAAGCAGCTTCCTTGGCTCGCATCCCGTGATAGGCTAGATTGATATATTCGGCCAATAAACTATTTATATCTGTAGCTTCCCACTGACCGCTTTGTCCCCTCGAATGCAAAAGCATATTGCCAACGATTTTGTCGGCTCTTTGACCGTGTTGATTGATTTTTTTAAGATTAGCTGTGAGGTCGGTTAATAGCTCGGCAATATCCTCACTGGTTTCAGGATCTAAACGTTCTGCTTGATTTTCAATTTTTTCAAACAGTTCTTCTGTTAATTCAGCAGAAAGTTCTGAGAAATTGTTGACAAAGTTTAAGGGGTTTCTGATTTCGTGGGCAATCCCTGCTGTTAAACTGCCCAGAGAAGCTAGTTTTTCTTGGACAACAATCTGATTTTGCATCGCTCTGAGATTTGCTTCTATCCGCTGGCGCTCTTCAATTTCATTCTGCAATTGCTCGACAGTATGGGTGAGTTCAGATGTACGCTCCTCGACTTTGATTTCTAGTTCTTCATTAGCTGTTTGCAGTGCTTCCTGGGCTTGCTTGCGATCGGTGATATCGCGCACGATCGCCACATATTGTTGCAGATCCTGATTGGAAAGGGAAGCTTCTTGAGAGAATCGGTTTGAGATGGCAACTTCGAGGATGCGCGAGTCTCCATCGGACAAATTGAAAGTTTGTTCGCTGCGACTGAGCCACTGCTCTGGCTGAACCCCTAATCCGGGTAGTAATTTGTTGAGGTGAGACCCCATTAGCCCACGAGCCTCTATTCCGAAGACGCTTTCAGCAGCGGGATTAGTCTGACGAATGACACCATTTTCATCCAGCACTACAATAGCATCAAGGGCAATAGTAAATAGCTGTTCTGCTCCCTCTCGTGCCTCGTCCATTGAGACGACTTGGGGTAAGCTCGTCCAACAGGCAACTGCCACCCCAATAAAAGCAACTGTCACCAGTAGCACTACGAATAAATTCAAGCCAACAGTAGAGTTAGCATATAATTTGAAGCCAAAAATCCAGCCGACAGCGACGGCGCTGACAATCAGCAAGATCAAAATTACAACCTGAAACGCCACAAAATCTGGCATTTTGCTCTTGCTTGTGTTGCGGTAAAGCCGAATCCACCACGACGGATGGAAGGGGGCAAAGGCAATGCGACTTATCCCTGCCTCCACTGCTAAAACGCCAAGGGGAAAAAACAACCCAATGATAAAGTCTTGCCAGCCCCAAGCCAAGCCTCCCACCACCAGAACCACCGCATCTACTACGAAAAAGCCCAGCGACCAGCCAGGCCACCGAACTTCTGGCTGATCCCGCCGCAGCCATAGTGAGAGATGGAACATCATCAGGCAGAAAACCAAGCCAACATTAGTAATCGCCACAAGCCGAGGCACATTTCCCCAAGCTAGACAGATTAAACTGAGAACCAAAACAAAGACAAGGCCAAATCCAAATACACCCCGTCGGGATACAACTGCGAATGTTGGCGAAATAAGCCCATCTACGGCAAGTTGGTACAGCATCCGGGGGCAGTTGGAAACAATTGTCGCGCAACTCAGAAGACAGCTTGCGACGACCAAAAAGGTGACGAGGGTGGGAACCCAGGGCCCCCATAATACCTGACAGGCAGCTAATAAATTCAAGAATACGTCATCTTTCAGACCAGGAGCGGTAGCCAAGCGCATCAGTACCCAAGCGCCTCCCAAAATAACAGGCAGCATCCCCAGTGCGGAAATTTTGAGAAACTGCAACGTTTTAGTAGGGTTGCGGCTATCCGCTACGAAACTGGCGGCGGAGTCACAGCAGTAGAAAATGTAGGTAGCAAAGTAAAACCATTTAGCCCAGTCAATAAAGGTGAATTCCGGCCAAATAGTGGGGAAAAAGCCGGGACTGTTTGACGAAAAAGCTAACCAGAATAGACCCTGAATGGAAAAAACGGATAGTACGCCGACTGTCGGTAACACGAAAAAGGCGTGCAGAATACTTAAGGCGCGAGTGCCGCTGAATGTCAAAATGAAGGGTAGGAGCGTGAAGGTAATATTTAGTAAAGTTTCAGGACAGCTAAAACCTAAACTATTGACGTTGACTTTGATAAGCTGCGTCAGTACGATCGCAGAAATTGGCAGTGTTGATACCCAGCTTAAAAAGTAGCCGATCGCTGCATAGCTTCCCAGACCCGGATAATTTTTCAGCATTCGGGCGGTATAGTTGGGCGTTCCCCCAGCCATGTCTGGGAAATACTCGCCGATGCGTTTTACCTGTAGATTGAGCATCATGCCCATGAGGATACCGGGCAACCAGACGAAGATGGCGCTAGGCCCGATCGCTGCTTGGATCGCTGTGGCGATGGTAAACCAATTGGCGTGACCTGTGAGGCCAAAGCCCGATGTTTCGACGGCACTCAGGCTTCTGGGCAAACGCATGAGCGATCGCCTATTCAGATTTTCTCTTAGGGAAGGCTGAGTTGGTTCTGAGTGGTAGCCGTTTTCCGGCTGGTGTCGGATGTCTGTCGCCATCAGTTTTACCTATTATTTTGGGGATTTTGCTCTCGCGACCCTGATGTTCAGCTTTATAGATTTTAACTTTTTTCCGTTAAGCATTTTTGCTAGTCTTAACTTATCGCAATGCTGCCTTTCCCAGTAAACCATGAAAATCTATCTCAATCCATCTTTAATATTACCAGGACTTGCGCAACTGCCACAGATCCGTGTACCAGCAGCAAAAAATTAGACAATAAACATCTGAACATCGGGAATTTTTAGTTGCTCAATTAAATAATTTGATAGCAGCCCGTGTTTAATTTGATATATTCTTTGACGAGTTTTATCTGCTCAAGTTTTGAACCCAAACCCCACACAAGTTCATGGTAATCAATATGATTTATTGGAATTCTAGCTTGACGGCACTGGCAATATTATCTCCCGGTTAGTTGCTTAATTTCCCTAGGAAATTGCTCAATTTTCCAATGAATAGCACACAGTTTTTGTACGTCCTTCGTGCGGGCTTGAGTTTGGTCGTTAGTCGCGACTGTCAACTTGTCAGTGCCCCGGACTGGTTAAGGTGAGGGCGCCAGCACGCCCTCACCTTAACCAGTTGCGTAAGTCCTGTAGTTATTAGTAGGGTGCGCTTCGGCGCACTTTACTACTACAGATAGTGTAAAAATAGAACGAATGCAGCGTAAGTCCTGTTCTTCCTTCTTCCCTCTTCGTTCTGACTTTATAACTTACGCAAAAAATGGTTCAATCCGCTATTGGTAGAGTTTCTGTGCGCCGATGCGCACCCTACAGATAGAGTTTGTGCATCCAGGACTGTTCCCTCTTCCTTGTTTCTTCAGGGTAAGCTCATCTAATTTGGTATAAATTGTACTTGACAAAAAGGGCAATATATACGATTTGGCATTAGTGATTA